>NZ_JBHYXD010000047.1:60153-64823 GCF_042751995.1 Streptomyces sp. NPDC059371
CCCGCGCGCCCCCGGGGGCGCGCGGGCGCGTTCACTATCGTGCGGGGCGTTCCTCCCATGTCCCGCGGGGGTGCTCCGCCCCCGGCCCCCCCCCGCGCGGGGGGCGCCCCTTCGGTGTCGGCGCCCGTGGGTACCGGCGGAGTGCAGGAGTCAGGACAGCGCGGGGCGTTGGCTCCACGACTCCGGGTGGGGCGGAACGTGGTCCGGTGCTTCGGGGTCGGGTTCCGCGGGCCGGGGCGTTCGGCTCCCCCATCGGCACTATCGGCGTTGCCGCCCGTCCGTCGCCAGCACCCGTGCGGATGTCTCGTGCGCGACGGCGTTCCCGTCCTCACACAGCCCTCGCGCGGCTTCCGGCATGCCCGAACGCTCCAGCCACGCACGGTAGACGGGCGCCTGACGGGCCACTTCCCAGTATGCCTCCACCAATTCGTCGTATCCGCGCTCCAGTTCGGCCTCCGAGCGGGCTGCGAGCAGCAGGCGCACCCCGATCGGGTCACCCTCGAGAGGCCGGACCACGACGTCGGGGCGCGGGAGCGCGGTGGGCTGGCTGACGGTGACGACGTCGCCGGTCGCGGCCAGTGAGTACGCCGTGAGGTAGTCGCCGTGGAGCATGTCGGGTTCGATGCCCGCGTCACGCAGGACCCGGCAGAGGCCGTCCCATTCGCCGTCCACCGTCGAGTCCACCATCCACCGGTCGTCGGCCAGGTCGGCGAGGTGTACCTCGGACTTCAGTGCCGCGGGGTGGTCGGGAGCCAGGGTGACGAACTGCGGTTCGCGTTCGATCACCGGGCGCAGAGCGAGCCCTGACGGCACGCACAGGGGGCTGCCCTCGACCTCGTGCACGAAGGCCAGTCCGAGCCATCCCCCAGCGACCATGCGCAGGAGGGAGTTCGCCGAGACGTCCATCCGGAGCGTGGGATCGGTGCGGGGAACGCGGGCGCGCAACCGGCGCAGCCAGCCCGGCAGGGCCCGGCTCGCGGTCGCACCGATCGGCAGGGTGTTCGCGTCCGTGGCCCGGGCCACGGCGGCTCTCGTCTCCGTGACGATCGCGGCGAGTTCGGTGACGAGCGGTCGGGCGCGGCTCAACACGGCCAGGCCCACCGGGGTTGGACGGCAGCCCGTACCCGCGCGAACGAAGAGCTGCGCGCCGAGCGCCTGCTCGATGCGACGCAGTTGGGCGCTCAACGAGGGCTGGGCCACGCCGAGTTCACGTGCCGCCTTGTGCAGGCTGCCCGTGTCGGCGATGGCGCACAGGGCACGTAAGTGCCTCACCTCGAGCTCCATGCGGGAAGCGTAGGGGAGCCTCCGCATGACGCACCAGATGTTCAAATCGCTACGAAGTCAGACGAGTTGACTGTCCCGATAGCCCGGCACTATCCCCGATTGCCATCATCCACAGCCCCCTCGGCCTCCGCGAGACTCCTGCTGAACCAATCGTTCACCACCCCACACGAACGAGTAGGAGCACCACACATGTTGTCCTCCCGCATGAGGTCGAAGACATCCAGGAGACTCCTGGCACTCACGCTCGGCTTCGGTCTGGCGTCCGCGGCACTCGGCACCGCGGTTCCCGCGAGCGCCCGGCCGGCGGACTCGGCGCCGGCCGGTTCCACCGCCGTCGAAAACGCCCGGTACTCCGGCTCGGGCGAAGACACCGCAGGCAACAAGGCGTTCTTCGAGGCGGTGCTGAACTCGGTCGCCAGGAAGCAGGCGGCGAACCCTTCCCTGGCGTCCGTGACCGTCTACTACAACGCCTCCCAGGCACCGACCTTCCGCTCCCAGATAACGAGTTCCGCCTCGATCTGGAACAGCTCCGTGTCGAACGTCAAGCTCCAGGCGACCACGAGCGGTGCGGACTTCACGTACTACGAGGGCAACGACTCACGCGGGTCCTACGCCTCCACGAACGGGCACGGCCGCGGCTACATCTTCCTCGACTACGCGCAGAACCGGCAGTACGACTCGATCCGAGTCACCGCTCACGAGACCGGCCACGTGCTGGGTCTGCCGGACCACTACAGCGGTCCGTGCAGCGAGCTCATGTCGGGAGGCGGCCCGGGCACGTCCTGCACCAACCGCTACCCGAACGCGACCGAGCGCTCCCGTGTCAACCAGCTCTGGGTCAACGGCCTCGCGAAGGCCATCGCCAAGTTGAACAAGACACCCTGACCCGGCGCCCGGCGTTCGGCCCGGGCCGTGCGGCACAGCACTCCAGGCCGGGTCGCGGCATCACGCCGCGGCCCGGCCCTGGGCCGTCCCGGGCGCGCGTCCGCACCGTCGCCGACGGCGCGGACGGGTGGAGCGCCCCGCCCCTCACCACCGTGCGTCAGCGGCTCCAGGCCACGGCCGCAATGGCCGCCCGCACGCTGCTGGGGCTGAGCGGCGCGGCCCGAACCGGCCGCGCGAGGGCCGGAGCGTCGCCGCTCCGGCCCCCTTGTCCGTTCCGTCCGCTCTACGGCTCGGTGCCCCAGACCAGAGTGCCCGACACGTACACGGTCACCTTCGCCGCGTCCGCGTAGGAGGTGTTGGTGCCGCGGCTGTAGTCGTTCGACTCGTCGAAGTTCGACCAGTCCGACTTGGCCATGCGCAACTGCAGTTCACCGCTGTCCGCTCCGGCCGCGAGTGAACCGGAGTTGAAGCCCACCTCCAGGTAGTGGTCCGCGCCCGTGCGGCTCGGGGAGGCGGCGCTCACCGACGTCTTCACCGTGGAGCAGCCGAGCTGCGCCCAGTCGCAGAAGGTCTGGTAGCCGGCCGAGGTGGACTCCCCGGTGAACCAGTAGCGGATGGTCACCTTGGACAGATCGACCGCGCCGGAACCGCCGTTGACCAGCTTGAGACCGGGCTTGACCTGGTTGTCGGCGGTGGAGGAGTCGTTGTTCTTGTACTGCGCCTTGAGACCCGACGAGCCTCCTCCTCCCGACGATGCCTTGGTGGTGGCGGACACCGCCGCGGACGACGCCGAGACGTTGCCGGCCGCGTCCTTGGCCTTCACGGTGTAGCTGTAGGTGGTGGAGGCGGCGAGCGCGCTGTCGGTGTACGAGGTGGCGGTGGCGCTGCCGACCTTGGTGCCGTCGCGGTAGATGTCGTATCCCGTGACCGCGGTGTTGTCCGTGGACGCGCTCCAGCTCAGGGAGACACTGTTGCTCGTCGTGGAGCTGACCGCGAGGCCGCCGGGAGCGGTGGGAGCCTGCGTGTCACCGCCACCGCCACCCGATCCGCTCAGCGGCGGGTTGGCGTTGGCGAGCAGTTGACGGAACTGGGCGGAGAACCAGTGCCCGGCGAGCGGGGAGTTGGGCAGCGCTCCGGTGAGGTTGTTCCCATTGCGTCCGTTCCCGGTGTACGTGGGGTCGCACATCCGGTCGAAGCCCTTGCCCTCGTCGTTGTCGACGGCCTGGCTGGCCCCGTCCGACTCGCCCGGCGGCTTGGCCCATACGTAGGCGTCGATTCCCGTGTCGGGTGCGGTCGCCGGGCGCTCGCCGATGCCTGCCCCGCTCTGGTTGCACCAGTTCCCGGCGTGAATGCGCCGGTCGATGCGGCCGCCGTCCACGTAGGCGTCGACGCTGGTCGTCGGGCCCGGACCGGTCGGCCGGGCCGAACCGCCCCACCCGTTGCGCGAGGTGTCGACGAGCATGCCGATGCCGGAGTCGAAGCCCTGCGCGACGAGGGCGGTACGCAGGCCCTGCGCGTACGAACTCTCGTCGTCGTACTGGTTCCAGTCGATCCACTTCGACTGCCGCACCGTCTGGCCGTTCACCGTGTCCGTCACCTTCACGTACGGCTCTTTGGTGGCGGAGTAGTTGGCGGTGTTCACGATGAAGCCCGTCACGTCGTTCACGGTGGCGCCGTTGGTGGTGGCCGCCTTCTTGAACTCCTGGGCGGACGGGGTGAGATTGCTGTCCCAGCCGAGCCAGCCGTGGTGACCGGCGTCGATGTAGTTGTAGGTGTTGGGCAGAGCGCCGAGCGTGTGGAGGGCGTAGCCGACGCCCTTCTCGTAGTTGCCGTTCGCCTTCATGGTGGCGCACTGGGTCGTGGAGCCCGCGGTGCCACCGGCGTTGGTCACGAGGTTGGGCAGCGAGTCGGGCTCGATGAGGTTGACGATCCGCAGGCTCGCGTAGGCCGGGTCGGCGAGGATCGCGGCGATCGGGTCGATGTAACTGCTCTGGTAGGTGGCCAGGTCGTCGGGACCGAGCTCGCCGTTGGAGGCGAGGGCCGCACAGTCCCGGCCGGGCAGGTCGTAGATGACGAGCTGGACAAGGTTGGCGCCCTGAGCCTTGGCCGCGTCGAGGTGCGCTTTCAGACCACGGGCGTCGGCGGTGCCCTGGATCGCGGCCATCCGGTCCAGCCAGACGAAGGTGGGCTGGTTGGAGACGGCCGAACCGCCCGGCTCGGCAGCGGCCTTGGCCGACCAGTCGGGATTCACGTAGGCCTTCGCGCCGACGTAGGGATTGTCGAGTTTGGCGGCCGCGACCGCGGTGGTCGGGAGCGCGGTCACGGACAGCGCTCCGAGAAGGACGCCGACGGCCAGAGCGGCGGTCCGCTTCCGTCCGTTTCGGCGCACGGTGGAGTCGGGTCTACGGGAAGGCATCAGCCATCTCCTGGGGAGAGCAGACAAGTACGGTCGGCGTGCTGGGTCACAGACGTCCGCCCGGTGTGCCGCGTCCCTGGCACAC
>NZ_JBHYXD010000048.1:0-11428 GCF_042751995.1 Streptomyces sp. NPDC059371
ACATCCCTCGCGTGTCGGTGGGCGTGTTTTTTTTTATACCCCCCCCCCCCCCGCCCCGACCCGCCCGTCCCCGGGGGGCCCCCCCCCCCCACCCCCGCTCCTCAAACGCCGGAGGGGCTGATTCTTCAACCCGTCCGGCGATTGAGGACGAGGCCGTTCAGGCCGAAGCTGGGGTCTGGGGGCGGCAGCCCCCAGAATCGGGACGGGTAGGGGCGGAGGTGGCGAGAGACGTTGTTATGGGCGCAGGGCCCGTAGCAGCAGGTCGGCCAGGTGGTCGGCGACCTCCTGGGGGGCCAGGGGGCCGTCGGGGCGGTACCACGTGGACAGGTGGTGGACCGAGCCGAAGTGGTAGTCGACGACCAGGTCGGCCGGGGTGGCCGTGGAGAAGACGCCCTTCTTCTGGCCCTCCTCGACCAGCGCGCGGAACCGCTCGTGATAGCGGCGCCGCTCGGACCGCACCTGCTTGAGCTTCTCGGGCCCGAGGTGATGCATGGACCGGAAGAAGATCGACGCGTCGTCGAGGTTGTCGATGGTCGTGACGACCACGTCGGCCGCCGCTCGCCGCAGCCGCTCCTCGACCGGCGCGTCGGCGTCCGCGAAGGCGTCCAGCCGCTCCTGCTGGAGGCGCAGCACGCGCGCGTAGACCTCGTGCAGGAGGTCGTCCTTGGAGCCGAAGTAGTGGTACAGCGCCCCCTTGGTGACGCCGGCCGCCTCGACGATCTCCTGCACCGAGGTGCGGTCGTAGCCCTGCTCGGCGAAGAGCCGGGTGGCGGCGGCGAGCAGCCGCTGCGGGACGGGCGTGCCGTCACCGTCTGTCGTCCTGGGCACTGCCGCCACCTGCCTTCCGTGCGTTCACATCGATGTCCGTCGTCTGCGGGAGTCCTGGAGACTACTGGGAGTCCTGGGACCGGGAACGCAGTTCCCGACGAAGGATCTTCCCACTCGCCGTCTTCGGCAGTTCGGGCAGGATCTCCACCCGCCGGGGATACTTGTAGGCGGCCAGTCTCTCCTTGCAGTACGCGGCCAGCGCTTCGGGGTCCTCGGTGGCTCCCGGGCGCAGGCTGATGTACGCCATGACGGTCTCCCCGCGGTAGCCGTCGGGGATCCCGACGACGGCCGCCTCGCGGACCGCCGGGTGGGTGTGCAGGACGTCCTCGACCTCGCGAGGCCAGACCTTGAAGCCGGACGCGTTGATCATGTCCTTCTTCCGGTCGACGACGTAGAGCCAGCCGTTCTCGTCCATGAAGCCGATGTCGCCGGTGTGCAGCTCGCCGTCCGGGAAGGTCTCGGCGGTGGCCTCGGGGCGGCGCCAGTAGCCGGGCACGACCTGCGGGCCGCGGACGAGTATCTCGCCCTGCTCTCCGAAGGGGACCTCCTGGCCGAGGTCGTCGACGATGCGTACGACCGAGTCCGGGCCGGGAACGCCCACGGCCAGGGTGCCGGAGGCCGGGTCCACCGGTGCCTCCAGGCCGGGCGGCACGGAGGCGCAGGGCGCGGTGCACTCGGTGAGCCCGTAGCCGTTGCGGATGTACGGTCCGAAGCCGGCCCGGAACCGTTCGACGAGGGCGGGCGGCAGCGGGGCCCCGCCGGAGGAGATGTTCACGAACGAGGAGAAGTGGTCCGGCGTGACGTCCGGGTGGGCGGCCAGCGCCATGAACGCGGTCGAGGGGCCGACGGTGTAGAGCGGCCGGTGTTCGGCGAAGGCGTCGAGGACGACCCCGGACTCGAAACGGTAGGCGAGGACCAGTGTGCCCGCGCTGTCGAGGCAGGCGGCGAGCTGGCAGACCATCCCGGTGATGTGGAAGAGCGGCGCCATCGCGAAGTACACGGGCGCCTCGGGCAGCGCGAGGCCGGTCCGCTGCCGCTCGGCGTTGTACATGATGTTGCCGTGGGTGTTGGTGGCTCCCTTGGGGGTGCCGCTGGTGCCCGAGGTGTAGCTGATCAGCGCGATGTCGGACGGACCGAGGGTGCGGTCGCCGGGAGCCTTGTGGCCCTGCCGGGCGACGGCGAGGAGGTCGTCGGCCGCCTCGTCGAGCGGCAGCCGCCCGAAGGCCAGCACGCGCGGGTCGTCCCGGGTCTGGAGGTCCTTCTCGCAGGCCGTCAGGACGACGCGCACCGGCGAGTCGGCGGCGGTCTCGCGCAGGTACGCGTCGAAGGCGCGGTCGGAACAGACGAGGGCGGCCACCTCGGCGTCGTGCAGGACGTGCCGGACCTCACCGGACTTGTACATGGGGTTGACGGGCACGACCGTCGCGCCGGCCTTCCACGCGCCGAGCAGGGCGAGCACGAAGTGCGGGGAGTTCTGGAGCATGATCGCCACGCGGTCGCCCCGTTCGACGCCCCGGGCGGCGAGGTGTCCGGCCACGGAGTCGCTCAGCTCGTCGAGCTCGCGGTAGCTCAGCCGGCCGTCGAAGTAGGCGAGGGCGGTGCGGTCGGGGGTGTTCGCGACCACGTCCGTGAGAGCGTGCACGAGGGTGTCGGCGGGGTTCACCGGGCCGCGCTGGGCCTCGCTGAGCAGGGCCACCCAGGGTTTGTCGGCGTAGCGGGTCACTCGGTGGTCTCCCACTTCTGCTGGAGGTGGTTCATGTTCGTCATCCAGCGGTCGGGGTCGGCGGCGCGTGCCTGGTAGTACCCGGCGACCTCGGGGTGCGGCAGGATCAGGAAGCGGTCCTCCTCGATGCCCTTCATGAGCGCGTCGGCGACGGCCTCGGGCTCGATGGCGGTGGGCTGGAGCACCAGGTCGCCGGCGCTGCCGGTGGCCTCCAGCATGTCGGTGCGCACGCCCTGGGGGCAGATCGCGTGCACCTTCACACCGCGGTGGCGGTACGTCAGGGACAGCCACTCGGCGAACGCGTAGGCGCCGTGCTTGGTGACGCTGTAGGGCGCGGCGCCGATCATCGTGAGCAGTCCGGCGGCCGAGACGGTCGAGACGAACCGGCCGCCGCCGCGCTCCAGCCAGTCCGGGAGCAGCGCCTGGGCGGCGCGCACATGGGCCATGACGTTGACGTCCCAGGCCAGGGCCCACACGCTGTCGTCGGCCGCCTCGGAGCCGCCCGAGCCGACTCCCGCGTTCGCGCAGTAGACGTCGACGGTGCCGTCGAGGGCGTCGCGGGCCTCGGCCACGATCCGGGAGGCGTCGCCGACGACCGCTATGCCGCCGATCTCGTCGGCCACGGCCTTCACCTTGGCGGCGTCGAGGTCGTTGACCACGACCCGCGCCCCCTCGGCGGCGAAGCGGCGGGCCAGCGCTGCCCCGATCCCGCCCCCCGCTCCGGTGACGACGACTCCCGCACCCTGCATGGCTTCCACCACGGGTCTCCTTCGACGCGACGTGACACGGCTCTGCTGCGACGCCAGACTAACCAGTCGGTATGTAACAAGGGAAGGGCTCCAGGCAGCCGCACGGACGGTCCGGCCGCAAACCCCGCCACGAGTCCACACAGGGCCGCCGTGTCCGGGCCCTGCGAAGTTCCCCCCGGAGCCCTTAGCGTGCCTGTGCCAGCCTTCCGCGATCACGGAGGTCCCATCATGCGCATGTCCCGACGGTCCCTGCTCGCGGCCGGCACCGCCGCGGCCGCCCTGACCCCCCTGCCCGCCGGGGCGGCGGAGCGGCCCGCGCGCTCCGGCGCCCGGCTGCGCACCGGTTTCGAGCGTCTGGCCGGGGACGGGTACGCCCTGCTCGACGGCGGCCGTGTGGGCATCGTCACCAACCCGACGGGCGTCACCCGCGACGTCCGGCACATCGTCGACGTCATGCACGCGGACTCCCGCGTGGACCTGACGGCGGTCTTCGGCCCCGAGCACGGATTCCGGGGCACCGCGCAGGCGGGCGGGTCCGAGGGACGCTACGACGATCCGGCGACCGGACTGCCCGTCTACGACACGTACCTGAAGAGCGGGCAGGCGCTCGCGGACATCTTCACCGCGTCCGGCGTGGACACCGTCGTCTTCGACATCCAGGACGCGGGGGCGCGCTTCTACACGTACATCTGGACGCTGTACGACTGCATGGAGGCGGCGCAGCTCGCCGGGAAGCGGTTCGTGGTCCTCGACCGGCCGAACCCGGTCACCGGGCGCTCGGCCCAAGGGCCCGTCCTGCACAAGGAGTTCGCGACGTTCGTCGGACGGCAGCCGATCGCGCAGGCGCACGGGATGACGGTGGCGGAGCTGGCCCGGCTCTTCAACGGGGAGTTCCTGGCGGCGCCGGTGGAACTGGAGACCGTGCTCATGTCGGGCTGGAGCCGCGACCGGTTCTACGACGCCTCGGGGCTGCCCTGGGTGCCGCCGAGCCCGAACATGCCGACGGCGGACACCGCGCTGGTGTACTCCGGGACCTGTCTCTTCGAGGGGACGAACCTGTCGGAGGGCCGGGGCACGACGCGCCCCTTCGAACTCCTCGGCGCGGAGGGCGTCGACGGGCGCTGGGCGGCGACGGCCGGTGAACTGGCCCTGCCCGGCGTGCACTTCAGGGAGGCCTACTTCGCTCCCACCTTCTCCAAGTTCCAGGGAAAGACCATCGGGGGCGTCCAGATCCATGTGCACGACCGGACGGCGTACGAGCCCGTCCGCACCGGGATCGCCCTTCTGGTGACCGCGAGGAAGGTCTGGAGCGGTTTCGCCTGGCGTTCCGACAACTGGATCGACAAGCTGACGGGCTCGGCGCTGGTGCGCACGATGATCGACGCGGGTGCCGGTACCGACGAGGTCGTGGCGGCCTGGCAGGACGAACTGGAGGCCTTCCGCAAGGTCCGGAAGCACTACCTCAGCTACAAGTAGGCCCGGGCCGCTTCCACGAACGAGTGAATGCGTGACGGATAGGTCGTCATGTATGGCCAACTTTCCCCGCCGGGTGGACGATGCGCCCATATCGCACCGCCCGCGGGGTCAGGGGGCCTGACATGACGGAACCGGCAGTGAGTGTTTCTCCCTACTGGGAGCTGACGTTCGACGCGGACGGTGACGTGGACGGCCGAGAACGGGACCGGTGGCTCCAGGAGGTGCCGCGGCGAAAGGTCCGCGACCTGATCGTCTTCACGCACGGCTGGAACAGCGACCGTTCGGCCGCCACCCGCCTCTTCAGCGAGTTCTTCGCGCCGGTTCCCGAGCTCGCGCCGGCGGCGCGCCTGGGATACGTGGGGGTGGTCTGGCCCTCGATGCGGTTCTCGGACGAACCGATCCCGGACTTCCCGAGGCCGGTGGCCGCCTCCCTCGCCCCGGACAGCGCCTCGCCGCTCGGCAAGGACACCCGGCACGCCCTCCTGGAGGTGTTCCCCGGCCGGGCCACCGTGGTCGAGCAGATAGCCCGGCTGCTCGACCAGCAGCCGGACGACGAAGCCTCGTTGGAGGAGTTCGGCCGTCTCGTACGGCTGCTCGTCGAGGTCCGGCCGCAGGGACCGCAGACCTCGTTCGCGGCGGACACCCTCGCGGAGGGCGTCCCGGAGAGCGATCCCGAGATGCTCTTCGGGGACGCCACGACGGTGTGCGGCGAGTTCGCGCGGGCGCTCGCCGGGACCGAGGCCCCCGGCGCCGGGACGTTCGCGCCGCCCCGGCTGTGGGACGGGGCGCTGGAACTGCTGCGCCAGGCGACGTACTACGCGATGAAGAGACGCGCGGGCACGGTCGGCGAGCGCGGGCTCGGGCCGGCGGTCGGCCGGCTCGCGGCGGTGGCGCCCGATGTCCGCGTGCATCTGGTCGGGCACAGCTTCGGCGGCCGGCTGGTCTCCTTCGCGCTGCGCGGGCTGCCCCCCGGAGTACACACCGTGAAGTCGGTGACGCTGCTCCAAGGAGCCTTCTCGCACTACGCGTTCGCCGCCCGGCTGCCCCACGATCCGCGCGCGAGCGGTGTGCTGGACGGCCAGTACCACCGGATCGACGGCCCGCTGGTGTGCTGCTACTCCCACTTCGACTCGGCGCTCGGCACGGTCTACCCGCTGGCCTCGCGGATGGCGGGGGACGACCGGTCCGTCGTGGCGGACTTCGGCATCGGCCGTGCGCTCGGCGCGCAGTGGGGTGCGATGGGCCACGACGGGGTGCAGGCGGTGCCGGGGACGAAGTCGTTCACGCTCGCCGAGGCGTTGCGCACGCGGCTTCCGGTCTCGGGGTGCGTGAACGTCGACGCCGCCTCGGTGGTGCGCCGGGGCGGCGCCCCGGCGGGCGCGCACAGCGACATCTGCCATCGCGAACTGGCCCAGGTGGTGCTGGCGGCGGGCCGCGTCCGCTGAACCGCCGCCGCTTCGGCACCGAACCGCCCTGGGGCGTGCCCCAGGGCGGGTCCGACCTAGGAGCGGTTCCGCCGGCGCCGTTGTGTGCCCGTGCTCATCGGTGCGAGGTGTACTCGACGACCTGCTGGAAGGTCGGCCGGTTCTGCCAGGTGATCTTGCCGTGCTTGATGCCGCCGAGCGTCCGCTGGACGATCGAGTCGGCGCACCACTGGTCGCCCGCCGAGCACTGGTCGTCTCCGGGGTAGACGGTCGCCGCGGTCTTGCCCGCCGCCTCCTTCAGCGAGCCGATCAGGAGGTCACGGCAGGCGGTGAGGCTGCCCCCGCCGCAGTACGTCTGCGACAGGCCGCCCTGTACGGGCTCCCCGAGCACCTTCCGGATGTCCTTGTCGACATAGCTCCACCAGCCGTACTGGAAGGAGCTTCCGGCGTGCGAGCCGGTCGGTCCGTGTCCGGCGGACGGCGCCTCGTCGACGGGGAGGTTGTTGCCGAACGCGGTGTACAGGTCGCTGCCGAGCCCCGGCTGGAACTCCGCCTTCACCAGCAGCGGCCACCAGGCGTCCAGGATGCGGATCGCGTCGGCGTCGGCGTAGGTGTGCGAACCCGAGGAGGTCTCCTTGCGCTTGGCGCCCGCCGTCACCCACGCGGACAGCTTGCCCACGGCCGCGGCGGCCGTGGAGTCCGTGACCGGCGAGCTGTTGACGACCTTGAGCAGGCCGGGGAGGACGTCCTCGGCGCGCAGATCGGCGAGTGCCGCGTCGGCCATCGCCTTCACCAGCGCGGACCTGGTCACCCCGCCCGCCGCGACGAGCTTGGACACCCGGTCCTCCAGCAGGTCCCCGCGGTGCACGGAGCCGTCGCCCCAGGAGGCCGTGGTGTAGCCCTTGGCCTGCTTGTTGTTCCAGGAGATGTAGTAGTCCTGGTCCACCGAGTTGGGGTGCGCGGACGCCGGGGTGTAGGAGGCGGTGTTCGTGGCCGGGTCCCAGTTCTGCCACTCGTACGCGGACTGCGCCCACACGGGGAACTCCGCGTCGACCCCGCCCGCCCGTACCGGGTTGTCCCCGCTGTTGTAGTAGGCGGTGTGCGCCGAGTCCGCGTAGAACCAGTTGAAGGTGTAGTTGATGTTCTGCACCGCGCTCTGGAAGGTCGCCGGACTCTTCACGAAGTCGGGGTCGTTGAGCATCTGGAAGCCGATGATCGAGTCGGCCTCGTGCAGGTAGGAGGTGCGCAGGGTGGTGTACGCGACCTTCTTGCCGCCCACCGTCGCGCGGTACTCCACGGGCCCGTACTTGGTGCGGTAGACCTGCATCCGGTACGAACCGGCGGCGGTGCCGTCGGCGGTGGTCGGCTTCCAGGAGTTGGTCCGCTCGACCTTGTCCATCGCCGTGCAGGTGCCGTGGTAAAGGTAGTGGTAGTCGTCCTGGCACAGTTCGACGGCGTACGTGTCGATGATGTCCTGGCCGGAGGTCGTCGCGCTCCAGGAGTAGTCCTGGCCGCGGCCGAGTTCGACGTACATGCTCAGGCCCGCGAAGGAGGCGCCGCGGGCGCTGATCCCGGGTCCCTGGATCTCCTGGAGCATGAGGAGCTGTGGCGCGAAATAGCCGGTCTGCGGGCCGAAGACGGCGATCGGGTGGCCACTGGCGGTGTGTTTGCCGCTCACCACGAGGGCGTTGGACATACCGCGCTTGGCGGAGGTGAGCGAGGTCGTGGCCGCGGTCGCCGAGGCGCCGGTGGCGCTCGCGGTGGCCGCGCTGCCGGTGCGGTCGTAGACCAGCGGCTCCTGGGTCACCGAGCCGGCGTCGGGCAGGGCCTGGCCCTGCGCGCTGTCGGGCTTGGAGGCGTACGGGAAGCTCTCGCCGCCGTGCACGGTGAGCGCGGCTTCCGGGTCGTTGCGCTCGCGGAAGGACTCCCAGACCTTGGTGCCCTCGGTGACGCCGTACTTGGACTGGGCGGCGAGCAGGGAGATGGCGTTGTTGACCTCGCCGCCGCCTCCGGAGCCGAAGAGCGAGCCGATGACGGATGCCAGCGCGACCAGGTCGGTCAGCTTGAAGTGGTCGATGGTGCCCGCGTTGGTGATGGAGTCCTTGTGGCCGGTCAGGACGTACTCGCCGGGGAAGTAGCGGCCGCTGTCGGAGGCGTCGATGTAGGCGTTGATGCCGTCGATGTAGGCGTTCGCGTCTGCGAGGGCCTGGGTGCCGCGGGCTCCGGCCTTGCTGGTCGCGCTGTCGATCTGAGCCTGCAGATCGGCCTCGGTGTAGGGCGCGCTGCGCCAGAACTCCTGTTCCAGGCCCTGGTTGGAGGGCGCGCCGCCGGCGAAGCTGGTGAGCTGGCCGCGTCCGACGTGCCGGAAGACGTCCATGAGCCACAGCCGGTCCTGGCCCGCGGCCCACCCGGCGCCGTACTCGGTGCCGTAGCGGGTGGTGCCGGTGATGTGCGGGACGCCCGTCTTCTTGTCGCGGACGATCGTCACGTCCGTGCGGCCGCCGGGCTTGGTGGTCGACTCGACCTGGCCCGAGGCGACGCCGAAGGAGGCGTCGTTGAAGAAGTCGTTGATCTTGGTGTCGGTGAGCGTGGAGTAGCCGGAGGGCAGGTTGCCGTAGAGGCCGAGCTGGTCCTCTGCGTGACTGGGCTGGGTGCCGAAGATCTGGTTGAGCAGGATCTGGGCGAGGGTGGCGTTGCCGTTCTCACCGGGCGGCAGGATGTCCGAACACTGGCCGCCGCAGTAGTCGTTCGCGGCCACGGCGGCCGAGGTGTCCGCGGCCGCCGCCGGGGAAAGCGGCGACAAAAGACCGGCAATGAGCACGCATAGGGATGCCGCCTTGAGGAACTTGGGGAATCTGCGGGGAGTTCTCAGTCTGTCCAAGGTGGTGCGTGTGGTGCTGGGTGCCATGTCAGCTCCTACGAACGGGGGTGGCCGGACGTTACCGCCGGTATCCCCGCGTTTGAAGATGAACATGCGTCAGTTTTTGGATTCACGGTGAGTGAGGGCGCGCCGGAGTTCCGGCGGCCGGCCGACGGTGACGGGAGGCGGGCTCAGGACACTCGGCGAGTGGTTCGCGGGGGTCGTCGAAAAAATTGGATGGAGCCGAATCGCTTGTCGATACGTCTACTCGACGACGTCCGTACGGGACGGCGCCGAAGTGACCGGAGTACAGGTGCAGGTGTGACGGAGGTGCAGGACGATGGCCGGTTTCCGGAGTCTGGCGAGACAGGCGCGAGATACGAGGTGTGATCTGGCACTGCGGCGGTACTCACTGCGCAAGTGCCTGGAGAGGTTCGCCCCTTACGGGCATCGGGCGACCTGGGACCATCTGTGCTCCCGGGCGGGGTTCGACCCCGAGGACCGCTCCCCCGATCCGGCGCGGCTCGTGGCCGCACTGGACGAACTGGAGGAGGCCCGCTCCGTCTGGCTCGCCTACGAGGTCGAGTTCGCCAAGCGCCGCAAGAAGGAGAAGCACGACGGGCTGCGCAGGCCGGGCACCGTCGACGACTGGCACCGGCTGACCTGGGGCGGCTTCGGCGTCGCCTGGTGCGACAACCCCCGCGTCCACCCCCATGAACCACTGGCCGAGGTGCTGCGCCGGCTGATCGCGGCACTGGAGCGCGAACCGGGCACCGGCTGCCCCGTGTGCGCCGGTGAGCGCCTTGTCTGGATGTACGACCTGGCCCACGAACCGTCGTCGGGCCCCGTCTGCACGAGCTGCGGAATCGTGGTGCCGCGGCCCGTCCTGACCCCGGAGGCCCTGGCCGGCGCCAGGCGCGTCCGGCTGCTCGTTTCCGCGTGAGCACCCCGCCCGGCCGAGCGGCGCGCCCGCGCGGCCGGGTGCACTTCGGAGGCGCGGGGCGGCGACGGTAGCAGCAGGAAATCCACTGGTTCCAGCCGTTTCTCCGCCGGACAGTTGGGGGCGATGAAACACGGCTGAGCAACCCGAGGAGTTCCCCATGTCGACGCTGCGCGTCACCGCCGAAGTGCTGACCGTCCACGAGCATCCGAACGCCGACGCGCTCGAACTGGCCCAGGTGGGCCTGTACCGGGCCGTGGTCGCCAAGGGCGCGTACCGCACCGGCGAGTGGGCGCTCTACATCCCGGAGCAGTCCGTGCTGCCGGCCCCGCTCATCGAGGAGCTGGGGCTGACGGGGCGTCTGGCGGGCGGTTCGGCGGACCGGGTCAGGGCGGTGCGGCTGCGCGGCGAGCTGTCGCAGGGGATCGTGTGCCGCCCGAAGGCGCTGGCGGACGTGGACCTCGCGCGGGCCGCCGAGGAGGGCACGGACTTCGCGGAGTTCCTCGGCATCGCGAAATGGGTCCCGCCGATCCCGCCCACGATGAACGGTGATGTCGAGGCGGCGCCCGATCTGCTGCCCTGGGTCGACATCGAGAACATCCAGCGCTACCCGGACATCTTCACCCCGGGCGAGCCCGTCGTCGTGACGGAGAAACTGCACGGTTCGGCCTGCCTGGTGACCTACCTCGCCGACGAGAACCGTGTCCATGTGTCCTCGAAGGGCTTCGGCGCCAAGTCCCTCGCGCTGAAGGAGGATCCGCGCAATCTGTACTGGCGCGCGGTGCACGGACACGGTGTCGCGGAGGCCGCCGCCCGGATCGCCGGACGCCTCGGCGCGCGCCGCGTCGGCATCTTCGGCGAGGTGTACGGGGCCGGTGTGCAGGATCTGTCGTACGGCGCCGACGGCCGCCGCGAGGCGATCGGTTACGCCGTGTTCGACGTGTCCGCGGAGATCGACGGCGAGGTCCGCTGGCTGGACGCGCAGGAGCTGCTGGCGGGTGAACTCCCCCTCGTACCAAGGCTGTACGAGGGGCCGTACGACGTCGAACGCGTCCTGGAGATCGCCTCCGGCCGGGAGACCGTGTCCGGCCGCGCCCTGCATCTGCGCGAGGGCGTCGTGATCCGCCCCGGCGCTCCCGCTCCCGACGGGCCGGAGGGGACCTTCGTCGCCGCCGAGCGGTACAGCCCGGTGACGGGCGGACGGGCCATAGCGAAGGCGGTCAGCCCGGCCTACCTGACCCGCAAGGGCGGCACGGAGTACGAGTAGCCGCGGCCACCGGACGTCAGCGGCAGTCTCCCGTCGCCGGATTTCCGCGCGGCCCGGGTTCGCACGCCGCCGCCGGCCTCCGCTCCTGCGGGGCCGGCACCGGCCGCGGGGGGGGCCGCGCCCCCCGCCCCCCCCCCGGCCCGGTCCCGTGGCCTTCCGTC
>NZ_JBHYXD010000048.1:11438-35426 GCF_042751995.1 Streptomyces sp. NPDC059371
TCCCCGGGCCCGGTTTTCCCGCGGGCCCGGGGGACCCCCGCCGCCGCCGCCCTCCGCCCCGGGGGGGGGGCCCCCGCCCCCCCCCCGGCCGGCTCCGCCATGAGCCGGGAGCCGGCCCGGCGCTCGCCGAGGACGTCGTCGGGGTTGGACAGCACACAGGTCTCCAGGGAGAGGCAGCCGCAGCCGATGCAGTCCGTGAGGTGGTCGCGCAGCCGGCCGAGCTGTTTGATGCGCTCGTCGAGTTCGGAGCGCCAGGCCCGGGACAGCCGGGCCCAGTCCTCGCGCGTCGGGGTGCGCTCCTCCGGGAGTTCGGCCAGCGCCTCCCGGATCGTGGCGAGCGGGATGCCGACGCGCTGGGCGGCCCGGACGAAGGCGACACGGCGCAGCGCGTCACGGTGGTAGCGGCGCTGGTTGCCCGAGGTGCGGCGGCTGCTGATCAGGCCCTTGGACTCGTAGAAGTGCAGGGCGGAGACGGCCGCGCCGCTGCGGGCCGACAACTGTCCGACGGTCAGCTCGTGGACCGTCTCGGGGATCTGGGGCACTCCTCCAACCTACCTACCGCGCCACCCGTCCGGTCCGTTGACATGCGCCGCCCGGCCGACCATGCTAAGCAGTCGCTTAGACTATGAGATGCGGGAGGCCAGGGACATGGCAGAGCCGAGGACGTTCGCGACGGTCGAGGAACTGCGGGGCGCCGTGGGCGAGCAGCTTGGATACACGGACTGGGTCGAGATCGAGCAGAAGCGCATCGACCTCTTCGCGGAGGCCACGGGCGACCACCAGTGGATCCACGTCGACCCGGAGAAGGCCGCGGCGGGTCCGTTCGGCACGACGATCGCGCACGGCTATCTCACCCTGTCGCTGCTGCCGCTCTTCGGCCCTCAGCTCATCGGCGTCGAGGGCGTGAGGATGGGCGTCAACTACGGGACGAACAAGGTCCGCTTCCCCGCGCCCGTCCCGGTCGGCTCGCGGCTGCGCGCCACCGGGACGATCACCGCGGTGGACGACGTGCCCGGCGGCGTTCAGGTCTCCCTCGCCTTCACCGTGGAACGCGAGGGCGGCGACAAGCCGGTGTGCGTCGCGGAGTCGGTCTCCCGCTACTACCTCTGACACCGAGGGCCGGGCCCCGAGGGCCGGGCCGGAACAGGCCGGGGCTACGCCTTGAAGCCCACCATCCGCCGGACCAGGTCGGCGTACAGCGCACCGACCTCGTCCGGCGTGCGGGGGCCCTCGACGTTGAACCAGCGGGCCACGTCGATGCACAGGGACAGCACGGCAACGGTGGTGCCGGGGACGTCCGGGACGTCGAACTCGCCGGTCGCGACACCGTCCTGGATGATGCCGCGGACCTCCGCGTCGACCTGCCGGCGCAGCGCGATGATCTCCGCGCGGGCGTCGGGCCCGAGGGCCTCCAGCTCGTACTGGACCACGCGGGCGGTGGTGTGCTGGCCCGCGTGCCACCGTACGAAGGACCGCACGGCGTCGGAGAGCCGTTCGGCCGGCGTGCCCTCGGCCGCCGCGGCGGTGTGCACGATGTCGAGCGCCTTGTCGTGGCCGATGCGGCTGATCCGGTGAAGCAGCTCTTCCTTGGTCTTGTAGTGGATGTACAGGGCGGCCGGGCTCATGCCCGCGCGGCCCGCGATGTCCCGGGTGGTCGTCGCGTGGTACCCGCGCTCGGCGAAGGCCTCCACCGCGGCCACGAGCAGCCGCCGCGCCGCGTCCGGGGTCACCTCGGCCCACGGCTGCATCTCGCCGCCGGACGTCTCCTGCGCCGTGCTCATCGCTCACTCGCCCTTCTCGGTGACAGGAGCTACACCATACCGCCGAAGGTGAGCGGTCGCTTAGCGCGCCTGCTCAGATCTTCTCGAAAGGGTCGTGCTCGGCGAGGAGCTTCTCCAGCCGCGCCTGGTCGACCCGGCTCACTATCTGACCGGCCTCCTGCCGGTCCCTGATCACCTTGGCCAGGGTGAAGGCGGAGGTGACGAGGTACAGGACCGCGATGGCCAGGAAGGCCCGGACCCAGGCACCGGTGTCCAGCCGGTAGATGCCGACGGACGTGGCCGCCATGGCGATGGCGAAGGAGGCGACGGCCTGTCCGTAGAAGGCGGCCGTGCTCTGCTGCTTGACGGGTGTCTCGCTCATGAGACAAGGATCGGCGGACGTGGCCGCCGCCACATCCGCCGTCGTACTCAGGCACGTACTCAGAGTCAGAACGCCGAGACACCCGTCAGGGCGCGTCCGATGAGCAGTTTCTGTATCTGGCTGGTGCCTTCGTAGAGGGTCATCACCCGGGCGTCGCGCAGCAGTTTGCCGACCGGGTACTCGTCGATGTAGCCGTAACCGCCGAAGACCTGGAGGGCGTTGTTCGCCGCGCGCACGGCCGCCTCGGAGGCGAAGAGCTTGGCCTTGGACGACTCGGTCGCGAACGGCAGTCCGCGGTCCACGAGATCGGCGACCCGCCAGGTCAGCAGCCGTGCCGCGTCCACGTCGACGGCGATGTCGCTGATCAGCTCCTGGACGAGCTGATGATGGGCGATGGTCTTCCCGAACTGCTCCCGCTCGGTCGCGTAGGCCACCGCCGCGTCGAGGGCGGCCTGGGCGATGCCGACGCAGCCCGCGGCCACCGACATCCGGCCCTTCGCGAGCGCCGACATGGCCACGGTGAAACCCTTGCCCTCGGGCGCCATCATGGCGCTCGCCGGCACGCGTACGTCCTCGAGGGCGAGTTCGGCGGTGGCCTGGCCGCGCAGCCCGAGCTTGCCGTGAATCGTGCGGCGGGTCAGTCCGGGGGTGTCGGTGGGCACGAGGAAGGCGGAGACGCCCTTGTGGCCCGGGGCGTCGGTGGAGCGGGCGAAGAGCAGCACCACATCGGCCCAGGTGCCGTTCGTGATGAACATCTTGCTGCCGTTGATCACATAGTCGTCGCCGTCGCGCACGGCGCGCGTCGACAACTGGCCCGCGTCGGAGCCGGTGCCGGGTTCGGTGAGCCCGAAGCAGCCGACGTACTCGCCGGAGGTCAGCCCCGGCAGCCAGCGCCGCTTCTGCTCCTCGCTCCCCCAGGCGGCGATCGACTTGGCGACGAGCCCGAGCGAGACGGAGACGATCCCGCGCACGGAGGAGTCCCCGCGCCCGAGCTCCTCGGTGACCAGGCAGTACGCGAGATGGTCGCCGCCACTGCCCCCGTACTCCTCGTCGACGGTGAGGCCGAGGAAGCCGACCTCGCCGAGCTTCTTGACGATGGACCGGTCGACGTCCTCCGCGCGGTCCCACGCGACGACGTGCGGGGCGATCTCGCGGCGCACGAAGTCCTTGGCGAGCTGCCGGACGGCGGTCTGCTCATCGCTGAGCCCGAGGTTCATGCCGGGTCACCCCACAGATAGCGGACTTTGAATGCCGAACATTTAAATTAGCACTGCTAGTTTCATGGTGCAGCCCTACTATGTGCGCCATGGCCCGACCGCGCAAGCCCCTCCTCAGCACCGACCGCATCGTCGAGACGGCACGGGCACTGGTGGACGCCGAGGGCCTCGCGGCCGTCTCGACGCGCCGGCTCGCGGCGGAACTGGGAGTGAGCGGGCCCTCTCTCTACAACCACTTCAGCACCAAGGACCAGATCCTGGAGGCGGTCGCGGACTCGGTGAGCGCGCAGGTCGATCTGTCGATGTTCGAGGACGGCCGCGACTGGCGGACCGCGCTGCACGACTGGGCCGTCTCCTACCGCGCGGCCCTGCGCGACCACCCGAACATCGTCCCCGTCCTCGCGCGCGGGCCGGGCCGCAGGCCGGCCGGACTCCGGCTCGCGGACGCCGTGTTCGGCGCCATGGTCGCGGCGGGCTGGCCACCGTCGCTGGCCACCTCGATCGGGGCGCTGATGCGGTACTTCATCATGGGGTCCGCGCTGGGTTCCTTCGCCGGCGGCTTCGTGGACGACGAGAGCGCCTACGACCCGGCGGACTACCCCCATCTGGGACAGGCGCACCTCCTCGCCGAACAGCAGGAGAAGATCGACGAGCGGGCCTTCGAAACGGGACTCGTCGCCCTGCTGGACGGGCTCGCGGTGCAGTACGCGGGGCTGACCCGGGAAGCCTGAGCGGGGCCCTCCCCGGCGGCACCCGGCATGCCTGCGGCTCGGCGCCGTGCCGGCCACCGGGCTCGGCTCCGGAAGCGGCTCCGGGCACGGCTCCGGGCTCGGTTCCTGAATCGGTTCCGGGCTCGGACCCACGCCGACCTGCGCCGACCCACGCCGACCTGCGCGTCCGAAATCCGCGAGACCGGGCGCGGTGACCCGCCTAGCCTCAGGAACATGATGAACACCTCCCCTGCAACGCCGCCCGGACGGCGTGCCCAGTTGCTCGCCGCCGGTGCGGCGACCGTCACCGTCGGACTGTGGGCCTCCGCCTTCGTCGCGATCCGCAGCGCGGGCGCCGCGTACTCGCCCGGCGCGCTGGCGCTCGGACGGCTGCTGGCCGGAGCCCTGGTGCTCGGTGCCGTGTGCGTCGTACGGGGTGAGGGGCTGCCGCCGCGCGGTGCCTGGCGCGGCATCGCGATATCCGGGGTGCTGTGGTTCGGGTTCTACATGGTCGCCCTGAACTGGGGCGAGCAGCAGGTGGACGCCGGTACGGCGGCGCTGGTGGTGAACATCGGCCCGATCCTGATCGCCCTGCTCGGGGCCCGGCTGCTGGGGGACGCGATGCCGCCGCGGCTGCTGGCCGGCATGGCGGTGTCGTTCGCGGGCGCGGTCGCGGTGGGGCTGTCGATGTCCGGTGGCGGCGGTTCCTCGGTGCTCGGGGTCGTCCTGTGCCTGCTCGCCGCCGTCGCGTACGCCGCGGGGGTCGTCGCGCAGAAGCCGGCGCTCGGACGGGCGAGCGTGCTCCAGGTGACGACGTTCGGCTGTCTCGTCGGGGCCGTGATGTGCCTGCCGTTCGCGGGACAGCTCGTCCACGACGCGGCCGCCGCCCCGGTCTCCGCGACGCTCGACATGGTCTATCTGGGCGTCTTCCCGACCGCGCTGGCCTTCACGACCTGGGCGTACGCCCTGTCCCGGACGAGTGCGAGCCGCATGGGCGCGACGACGTACGCGGTGCCCGCCCTGGTGGTGCTGATGTCCTGGCTCTTCCTCGACGAGGTCCCGGGTCTGCTGACGCTGGCCGGCGGGCTGCTGTGTCTGGCGGGTGTGGCGGTGTCGCGGTCCCGGCCGCGCCGGGAACCGGCCCCCGTGAAGCCGGCCGTGCCGGGTGCCGCCGCCGGAACGGCCGCCGTGCCCGGTGCGGCACCCGCGCCGGACCCGACCGCGGGCGCGACTCCGGGTCCGGCTCAGGCCGGTGCTCCGGCGCCGACGACGGGTGCGGGGGCGGGAAGCCGGACCGAAGAGGCCTGATCGCGGGCCGCCTCGGGACTCGCGCGTCCTTCCGAGGCGGCCCGGAGGCATCAGCCGTGGGCGTCTTTCGGAGGCATCAGCCGTGGGCGTCTTTCGGAGGCATCAGCCGCAGGCGGCCGCCTCTGAAAGACGCGTCTAGAAGACCACCAGAGCACGGCCCCCCTTGCCCGCGATCATGTTGTCGAAGGCCGCCGGGATGCCGTCCAGGGCGATGCGGTCGGTGACCAGGCCGCCGAGGTCCAGCCGGCCCGCGCGTACGTGCTCGGCGAGTACCGGGAGATCGCGTGCCGGGTCGGAGTTGCCGTACACGCAGCCGGCGAGGGTCCTGCCCCAGTGGAAGAGCTCCAGGGCGTTGAACGTGACCTGCTGGTCCTTGCCGCCGATACCGACGACGGTGGTGCGGCCACCGCGCCGGGTCGACTCCCAGGCGGTACGGATGGTGACGGCGCGGCCGACGCACTCGACGGCGACGTCGACGCCGTGACCGCCGGTCAGGGCGCGGATGTCGCGGGCGGTGGTGTCGGAGGCGACGACGTAGTCGGTGGCCCCGGCCTCACGGGCGAGGGACTCCTTCTCGGACGAGACGTCCACCGCGACGATCTTCGAGGCGCCCGCGATCCGGGCGGCCTGCAGGACGGCGAGCCCGACCCCGCCGGCCCCGAACACGGCGACGCTCTCGCCCGGCTGGACCTGGGCGGAATGGTGGACGGCGCCGTAGCCGGTGAGGACGGCGCAGCCGAGCAGGGCGGCCTCGGTGAGCGGGATGCCGTCCGGGGCGGGCAGGACGCAGGAGACCGGCACCACCGTCTCCTCCGCGAACGCGGCGACGTTCAGGCCGGGATGCAGATCGCTCCCGTCGGAGGCGCGGCGGGCGTACACGGATCCCGCGCCGGTGAGCGCGTCGGCGCACAGCCACACCTCGCCCAGCGAGCAGGCATGACAACTCCCGCAGGAGGGAGCCCAGTTGAGGACGACACGGGAGCCGGGGGCGACCTGACCGACGCCCTCGCCGACGGCGACGACGGTGCCGGCGCCCTCGTGGCCGAGCACGGCGGGCACCGGCACCCGCATGGTGCCGTTGGTCAGGGACAGGTCGGAGTGGCAGACCCCGGCGGCGGCGAGTCTCACCCGGACCTGGCCCGGTCCGGGATCGGGGAGTTCGATCTCGGCGATCTCCAGCGGGGCACCCACGGCGGGAAGGACGGCGGCGCGAACCACGTGAACGCTCCTAGAACTGGAGGGACTTGGTCTGGAGGTACTCGGACAGGCCGTGGGCGCCGAGTTCGCGCCCCACGCCCGACTGCTTGTAACCCCCGAAGGGGGCCAGGGGGTTGAAGCGACCGCCGTTGATGTCGACCTGGCCGGTGTCGAGCCGCCGTGCGAAGGCGACCGCCTCGGACTCCTCGCCCGCCCACACCGCGCCCGCGAGCCCGTACACGGTGCCGTTGGCGATCCGCAGGGCGTCCTCCTCGTCCTCGTAGCGCAGGATCGACAGGACCGGTCCGAAGATCTCCTCCTGCGCGATCGTCATCTGCTCGGTGACGTCGGCGAAGACGGTGGGGCTGACGAAGTAGCCCTGTTCGCGCGGGGATTCGGGCCCGCCCGCGACGAGCCGCGCGCCCTCGGCGACGCCCTTCTCGATGTAACCGCGCACCCGGTCCCGCTGCTTGGCATTGACGACGGGTCCGATGCGGTCGCCGTACTTCGCGGCTGCGGCCGCGGCGAGCTCGACCGCCTCGTCGTAGCGCTCGGCGGGGACCAGCATCCGGGTCCAGGCGCTGCACGTCTGGCCGGAGTTGGACATCACGTTGGCGACGCCGACGTTCACGGCCTTGGCGAGGTCGGCGCTCGGCAGGATGACGTTGGCGGACTTGCCGCCGAGTTCGAGGGCGACGCGCTTGACCGCGGCGCCCGCGGTCGCGCCGATCCGCCGGCCGACCGCCGTGGAGCCGGTGAAGGAGACCAGGTCGACGTCCGGGTGCTCGGCGAGCGCCTGGCCCGCGACCGGGCCCAGGCCGGTGACGAGGTTGAAGACACCGGCCGGGACGCCCGCCTCGGCCACGGCCTCGGCGAAGAGCTGGGCGGTGAGCGGGGTGTCCTCGGCGGGCTTCAGCACCACCGTGCAGCCGGCGGCGAGCGCGGGGGCGACCTTGGCGACGATCTGGTGCAGCGGGTAGTTCCAGGGCGTGATCGCGCCGACGACGCCGACGGGCTCCTGGTAGACGGTCGAGTTGCCGACCTTCTCCTCGAAGGCGTACGTCGCCGCCAGCTCGGCGTAGGAGCCGGCGACCAGCACCGGGACGCCCGCGTGCACGGCTTGGGAGAACGCGAGCGGTGCTCCCAGCTCGGCGGTGACGGTCTCGGCGATCTCGTCCTTGCGGGCGGCCAGGACATCCCTGAGAGCGGTGAGGCGGGCGGCCCGCTCGGCGGGCGGGGTGGCGGCCCAGCCGGGGAACGCGGCACGCGCGGCGCGTACGGCGGTGTCGACGTCCAGGGCCGTGCCCGCCGGGACGTGGCCGATCACCTGCTCGTCGACCGGGTTCACGACCTCGATCGTGTCGCGTCCGGCGGCGGGGCGCCATGCCCCGTCGATGTACATGCCGTCATGTGCCTTCATCGTGTTCCTCCCGGGCGGGGGCAGCGTCGTCCGGACCCTAAACTAGCGATGATAGTTTTGCGGCGCCAGGGTGATCTGCCGCACCGCAGGTCACGGGCACGGTCACCGCACCACGAGGAGCCCGCGCCCCCCGCCCCGGGAAGTCACTCCTCCAGGTCGGGCAGCCGCTCCGGCGCCGGGCAGATCCGCTCGCCGCTCCGGTCGAAGACGAACAGATGGGCCAGGTCCACGAGGAGCGGGACCTGCATGCCGTGGCGGAGGTCGATGTCGGGCGTGGTGCGCACGACGAGATCGCCGGGCAGCCGCCCCTCGGGCGGTGTGTGCCCGGAGTGATCGGCCTCGTCCTCCGCGGGATGGTCGAGGACGACGACGGGTCCGGCCCGCAGCGCCCCGGCGCGCCCCCGCAGCCGCTCCAGGACGGTGCCGTCACGGCGCCGACGGCGCGTCGGGCGGGACGGGCGCGGCGACTCCAGATCGGGCACGAAGGCGGGCCGCGAGCCCGTGTTGAAGTGGACGAGGACCTCGTGCCCCTGGAACTCCACATGCTCGACCAGACCGGTGATCGCCACCTCGCCCGGCCGGGCCTGCGACGGCCTGGCGAGCCGGATGGCCTCTGAGCGCAGCCCGACGATCACCTCGCGGCCCTGCTGCACCCGGAGCAACTGGTGGTCCAGACAGAGGGGTTCGGGCAGGCGCAGATACTGCTTGCCGAGGCTGATCGTCATGGCGCCGTCGAGCGGGGCCCGGACGAGTCCGCGCAGCAGATTGATCCGCGGGGTGCCGATGAAGGCGGCGACGAAGACGTTCGCGGGCAGTGCGTAGACCGTGCGGGGCGTGCCCAGTTGCTGGAGGACCCCGCCGCGCATCACGGCGACCCGGTCGCCGAGCGACATGGCCTCGGCCTGGTCGTGGGTGACGTAGACCGTGGTGGCGCCCAGGTCCCTGGTGAGCTTGGAGATCTCGGCCCGCAGATGGTTGCGGAGTTTGGCGTCGAGGTTGGACAGCGGTTCGTCCATCAGGAACGCGGAGGGGTGGCGCGCTATCGCCCGGCCCATCGCGACGCGCTGCCGCTCGCCGCCGGAGAGCTGGTTGGGGAAGCGGTCGAGGAGGTCCTGGATGCCGAGCATCCGGGCGGTGGCGTCCACCCGGGCCCGGGGGTCCTCACCGGGCGTCTCGATCCGCAGCGGGAAGCCGATGTTGTCGCGGCTGGTCATGCTCGGATAGAGGGCGAAGTTCTGGAACACCATGGCCATGTTCCGCTCGGAGGGCGGCAGGTCGTTGGAGTACTCCCCGTCCAGGCGCACCTCGCCCTCGGTGACCTCCTCGAGTCCCGCGATCATCCTCAGCACGGTCGACTTGCCGCAGCCCGAGGGGCCGAGCAGCACGAGGAATTCGCCGGGCCGGATGTCCAGCGAGAACCGTTCCACGGCACGGGGCCCGCGGGCGTACGACTTGCTGACGTGGTGCAGGGAGATGGCGCGTGTCATGACAGGTGCCCCCGGGGGCGTGCAAGGCGCTGGTGCTCCGCGGCCGGTCGTCCCGTACGGGTCGTACGGGACCTTGAGTCACGGAAGCTAACGGACCGCGCACGTCCGGGGGAAGAGACGTGGCGGTATCGGACGGGCGGGTTCGGTACGGGCGGAAACGGACGATCGGCTACCGGTCGGGCCGGGGACGACCACGGGGGCCGTCGGCACAACCGCGTTACTCCGTACCGGTGTTCGTCTCAGCGGGGGCCGGCCCGCCCCAGGATCTGTGTGAGGTGGGCGAAGGCGATGACGTTGGCGGCGTATCCGCTCTTTCGGTCGAAGGCGCCGCCGCAGGTGATCAGGCGCAGTTCGGGGCGCCCGCGGTCGCCGTACACCTCCTGGTCGGGGAAGTGTGCCTTCGCGTACGTGCGTACGACGTCCACCGTATAGACGGCGGTCCGCCCGTCCACGCGCCGTGCCTCGACGCGCGCGCCGGGACGGATGCGTTCGAGCGGGGCGAAGACGGCGGGTCCCGTCCGGGTGTCGCGATGGCCGACGACGAGGGCCGTGCCGCGCTCGCCCGGCGAGGGGCCGTTCGTGTACCAGCCGACGGGCTTCGGGTCGTCCACGGGCGGGGCGGTGAGCCGTCGTTCGCGGTCCAGCCGAAGACCGATGACCGGTGCGTCGACACCGAGGGAGGGGATGCGCAGGGAGGCGGCACGGGAGCGCGGCAGGGGTGCGGGCGGGGATGCGGGCCGGGGTGCGGGCCGGGCCGCCCGGTGGGCGGCCCGGCCGGATGCCGCCGCCGGCCGTGCGCGTCGCCGCCGGGGCGGGCGTCCGGCGTGTGCCCGGTGCCCGCCTTCCCGGACGGCGCCCGGGAGGCGGCGCCGTCGTCGTGTGCGGCTCCGGACGCCACCGTCCCGGCGGGCTCGTCGTCGCCCCCTGCCCACCAGACGCCGCCCACCACCAGCGCGACGGCGACCATCAGGGTCCTCGTCAGGCGGTAGGCGCGCGTCCGGTGCCAGGGCCTCCGTCGTCTACGCGGCGCCATTGCCGCGTCGGCGCAGCCGCAGGAACACGACTCCCCCGGCTACGACCAGACCGGCGGCCGCCGCACCGGCCACCGGCGAGAAGTTCCGCGCGTGGGCGAGTCCGCCGCCGCCCGCCGGCGGTCCGCCGTTGGGGCCCTGGCCGCCCTGCTGGCTGCCCGGTCCGCCCTGCTGTCCACCGGGGCCGCCGCCAGGACCGCCGGGGCCGCCCCGCTGACTGGGCGTCGCACTGGGTCCGCCACCCGCTCCGCCCCGCGGGCCGGGTGTCCCGCTCGGTCCGCCGTTCCCGGCCGGCGTCGGGCTCGGAGCGCTCACGGGGCAGTCGACCTTGAAGACCTTGCTCTTGCCCGCGCCGTTCTCGCCCTGGAAGTTCCAGGTCAGCTTGTACTGGTCGTCGGGCAGGGTGAAGATGCGGGTCCCGGCGCGCCCGGTCTGGGACGCGGACAGCGTGCCCGCCAGGACGGGGTCGCCCGCGGCGCCGGGCTGGTGCGCGATCGACCAGGAGATCTGCTGCCCCGCGTCGAGGTTGAAGCCGTCGAGGTAGAACCGGCAGACCGTCGGATCGTCCCGCTGGTTGTCGAACGGCGTGTTCGCGTCGTGGACCTTGACGTCACCGTTGTCACCGGGGGCGGCGACGGCGGCCGGGGCACCGAGGAGAGCGGTGCCCGCGACCGCGAGGGCGGCGAGGACACCGGCACCGCGCCGGGGCACGGAGAGGGCGCCTGCGCCGCGTTGTGGCGCGATGAGGGACGGGGTGGACATGCGAGGCTCCTCCGAGTCAGATGATTTTCATATAAATTTCAGGTCATCTGACTACTTCTCACAGAAGATCCGCCCAGGGCCGCAACTGCGCCCGGACCCCCGTCAGCTATCGCTCTACCGGCGCAAGCGCGCCCCACCGCCCGGGTGCCGGATCAGGGGCAGGCCATCAGCTCCACGGGCACCCCGTTGAGGACCGCCGTTCCGGACAGCGGGTCGAGCAGCGAGCCGTCGAGAAGCTGGTTGACGTTGACGCCGGGGTCCAGGGAGGCGTGGCTCATCCGGGTGCCGGGACGGTCGTGCCCCCAGCCGTGCGGCAGACTCACCACCCCGCGCCGAACGGTGTCGGTGACCTCCACCGGCGCGGTCACCTCTCCCCCGGCGCCCTTGACGCGCACGGCCGACCCGTCCGCGAGCCCCAGCCGGGCGGCGTCGTCGGGGTGGACGTGCAGGGTGCAGCGGTTGGAACCGCCGGTGAGCGCGGGGACGTTGTGCATCCAGCTGTTGTTGGAGCGCAGATGACGGCGGCCGACGAGGACGATCGCCGCCGGGCGTTCGCGCAGCGCGTCCCGCAGCCGCGGCAGATCGGCCGCTATCGGCTCGGGAAGCAGCTCGATCTTCCCGCTGCGGGTCTTGAGCCGGCGCGGCAGGCAGGAGGCGAGCGGTCCGAGGTCGATGCCGTGCGGGTGCGCCAGCAGCCGGTCCAGGGTCAGGCCGTCGGGGCGCGCGCCGAAGCCGTCGCCGTACGGGCCGAGGCGCAGCATCATGTCGAGCCGGCGCTCGGGGCCGTTCTCGCCGGTGAGGGCGGCGGCGAGTTCCCGCGGGTCGCGTCCGTGCACCGGCGAGGCGGTGTCCCCGACCGTCTTGGCGAGGGTGCTCTCGACGACCATGGTGTCCACGGCGGACGGGTCGGCGCCGTGCATGCCGGTCGCGGCGAGGACGAGCCGGGCGAGGATCTCGGTCTCCGCCATCCGGCCCTCCTCCAGGGGGACGGCGGGGCGGTTGTAGCGGACCTGGTTGCGGACGGCCAGGGTGTTGAACGCGAAGTCGTGGTGCGCGCTCCGGGAGGGCGGGGGCGGCGGCAGGACGACGTGGGCGTGGCGCGAGGTCTCGTTGAGGTACGGGTCGACGCTGACCATGAAGTCCAGCGATTCGAGGGCCTTGTCGAGCCGGAGGCCGTCGGGCGCGGACAGGACGGGGTTGGCGGCGACGGCGATGACGGCGCGGACCGGGCTGCCGTCCTCGGTCGGGGTGTCTATCTCCTCCGCGAGGGCGGCCAGGGGCAGTTCGCCCTTGGCCTCCGGGTGCCGGCTCACGCGGCTGTGCCAGCGGCCGAGGGCGAAGCCGTGACCGGGACCCGCCGGACGGGGGGTCCGGTCGGTGGCGGCCGTCGGGAAGAGGGCGCCGCCGGGACGGTCGAGGTTGCCGGTGAGGATGTTGAGGACGTCCACCAGCCAGCTCGCCAGGGTGCCGTGCGGGACGGTGCAGCTGCCGATGCGGCCGTAGACGGCGGCGGTGGGCGCCGCGGCCAGCTCGCGCGCCAGCTCCCGGATCGTGCCGGCCTCCACGTCGCAGGCCGCGCTCGCCGCCTCGGGGGTGAAGTCCCGCAGCACGTCCGGGAGTTCGTCGACGCCCTGGACGTGCGGGGCGAGCGCGCCGACGTCGACGAGCTTCTCCTCGAACAGGACGTACGCCATCGCCGCGAGGAGCATCGCGTCGGTGCCGGGACGGATGGACACGTGGCGGTCGGCGAGCTTGGCCGTGCGGGTGCGACGCGGGTCGATGACGGTCAGCGTGCCGCCGCGGGCCCGCAGCGCGCGGAGCCGGCCGGGGAAGTCGGGGGCGGTACACAGACTTCCGTTGGACTCCAGCGGGTTGGCGCCGATGAGCAGCAGGTGGTCGGTGTGGTCCAGGTCCGGCACGGGGATCGCGTTGGCGTCTCCGTACAGCAGGCCGCTCGACACGTGCTTGGGCATCTGGTCGAGCGTGGAGGCGGAGAAGACGCTGTGCGTGCGCAGGGCGCCGAGCAGGACGGCCGGGTAGAGGGCGCCTGCCATGGTGTGCACGTTCGGGTTGCCGAGGACGACGCCGAGGGCGTGCGGCCCGTACCGCTCGACGACCGGGCGCAGTCCGGCGGCCACGGCGTCGAAGGCCTCCTCCCAGGTGGCCTCGCGCAGTTCGCCGTCCTCGCGGACGAGGGGGGTGCGCAGCCGGTCGGGGTCGCCGTCGGCCGCGCCGAAGGAGGCGCCCTTCGGGCAGATGAAGCCCTTGCTGAACACGTCGTCGCGGTCACCCCGGGCGCCGGTCACCCGGGTGCCCTCGATGGTCAGGGTGAGCCCGCAGGTGGCTTCGCACAGGGGGCAGACGCGCAGCGCGGTTCGGGAGTCGGGGGTGGTGCCGGAGGTACGGGACACGGGTCCTCCCGGAGACGGTGGCTGTGGTGGCACACGGACGCGAGCGAGCATACCGACCGGTACGCATGACGGGGAGGGCATGACAGTGGTCACGTCGGATTTCCGCGCGCGGACGGCAACGGCCCCCGGGGCCGGGGACCTGACTAGTCGAGGACCCTGGCCAGGTACGCCCGCAGGAGCTCGCGCGTCTCCTCGATGATCCGTTCGTCCCCCTCCGGATCGACCCGGAAGGCGAGGTGGACCAGGGTGTCGGCGCTCTCGACGGCCACGAGGAAGCACCGGCGCAGATCGTCGTCCGGGGTGCGGCCGAGATAGCCGGAGAGCAGGTCGGTGAGACGGTCGGCGACCCGGGTGTTGGGCTCGGCGTACCGGGCGCCGACGGGTATCTGATTGCCGAAGTCGACGAGGGAGAAGCCCGGCGCGGTGCGCTTCATGGCCAGGTATTCGTCGAGCACCGCGTCCATCGCGACCCGCCAGTCTCCCCCGTCCGCCTCGCGCAGGCTCTGGCCGACGCGCTCGGTGTAGAGCTCCAGGTTGCGCTGGGCGAGCGCGTCGGCCATCGCCCGCTTGTTGCCGAAGAAGCGGTAGACGGAGCCGATGGGCACTCCGGCCCGCTGGGCCACGGCCCGTGTGCTCAGCCCGTCGTAGCCCACCTCGTCGAGGAGGTCGGCACAGGCGTCGAGGATTCTGGTCAGTCGTTCTGCGCTACGCCGCTGTACGGGCGCTCTGCGGAGCGATGTCGCATGGGGCACGCTCTTCATGATGCCTTTCCGCCGGGGTCAGGTGAACCTCGCCCATCAGTACGCACCTGCGTGCCGTGACCACTCATTTCCGGCGGGCGTCCCCGTGCCATGACCGCGCGGCGCGCCCCGGGCCCACCGCCGCCGACGGCGTACGGGCGCACGACGCCCGCCTTCCGCGAAGGGCGTCCGGGTACAACGCACCTGCCTACGAGGCCGTCGGCGTCAGCCCTCCGCACCGGCCCGCGAGGCCGCCGGCGTCAGCCCTCCGCGGCGGAACCCGAGGCCGTGATGTCGGCCGTGCTCTCCACGGGCTTGCCGCGGACGGCCCACACGGTGCCGTCGTCCGCGTACAGCCGCGCGGTGACGTGGTGGGTGCCGCGCGGCACCAGGTCCTCGGCCAGGTGGCACTCGGCGGCGCGCAGCCGCGCGACGGTACGGCCGTCGACGTACAGGTGGGCGATGCCGTGACCGGCGGCCGGCACGGCGCGCGTACCCGCGGGCGAGAAGGCGAAGTTGCGGACGGTCAGCCGCACGTCCCAGCCGGTGGCGGAATCCGGCTGGATCTCGATCGCGACCTCGGGTGCCCCCTTCTTGTCCACCTCACGGTAGAGCCGTCCCTCCTCGTCCATCTCGTCGAGCAACGTGCCCACGGGCGAGGCCGAGATCCTGGTCTCCCGCTCGTGCGCGTCACCGGTGCCGCAGCCCGTGGTTCCGCCGGACAGGGCGCAGACCGCGAGCGCGGCGAGCAGAGCACGTGTCCACCGCATGTGCGGGAGCGTAGAACAAGGCCCATCGTGGCCGGATCCCCCTGAAGGCGGGTTCTTCGACCGCGTGGACACACTTGAGGACTAGTCCCCTGGCACATCCGGCCAATCCGCGACCCGACCCGGTCCGCCTCTTGCGCGGGGCGGAAGGGAATCCTACGGTGATGCATAGGAATCAGGCGCGAGGGAGCGATCATGAGCGGGGACGCGAGGAAGACGGCCGAGGGGCTGGCCTACCTCACCGGATTCGGCAACGAACACAGCTCGGAGGCGGTCCCGGGGGCCCTGCCGCACGGCCGCAACGCCCCGCAGCGCGCACCGCTCGGCCTGTACGCGGAGCAGCTCAGCGGCTCGGCGTTCACCGAGCCGAGGGCGTCCAACCGCCGTTCGTGGCTGTACCGGATCCGGCCGTCGGCCGCGCACCCCGCGTTCACCCGCGCCGACAACGGCGCGCTGCGGACGGCGCCGTTCACGGAGACGGTGCCGGATCCGAACCGGCTGCGCTGGAACCCGCTGCCCGAGCCCCCCGCCGGGACGGACTTCCTCGCCGGACTGTGGACCCTCGGCGGCAACGGCGACGCGAGTCAGCGCACCGGCATCGCGGTGCACCTGTACCACGCCAACGCGTCGATGGAGCGGGTGTTCAGCGACGCCGACGGCGAGCTGCTGATCGTGCCGGAGCGCGGCGGGCTGCTGCTGCGCACCGAGTTCGGCCTGCTGCGTGTGGAACCGGGCCAGATCGCGCTGATCCCCCGGGGGGTGCGCTTCCGGGTGGAGCTGCTGGACGCGGCACCGGAGGGCGGGCGCGGCCGCGGCTCCCGGGGTTATGTGTGCGAGAACTACGGGGCGCCCTTCCAGCTCCCCGACCTCGGCCCGATCGGCGCCAACGGCCTCGCCAACGCCCGTGACTTCCTCGCCCCGGTCGCCGCGTACGAGGACGTCGAGGGCCCGGTCGAGGTGGTGAACAAGTTCTGCGGCAACCTCTGGACGACGACGTACGACCACTCGCCGCTGGACGTCGTCGCCTGGCACGGCAACCATGTGCCGTACGTCTACGACCTGCACCGTTTCAATGTGATCGGCTCCATCAGCTACGACCACCCGGACCCCTCGATCTTCACGGTGCTCACCTCGCCGTCCGACACCCCCGGGCTGGCCGGTGTCGACTTCGTCGTGTTCGCGCCGCGCTGGCTGGTGGGCGAGGACACGTTCCGGCCCCCGTACTTCCACCGGAACGTGATGAGCGAGTACATGGGCCTCATCGAGGGCGCGTACGACGCGAAGGCGGAGGGCTTCGTGCCGGGCGGCGGCTCGCTGCACAACATGATGTCGGCGCACGGACCGGACGAGGAGACCTTCCTCCGCGCCGGCGCCGCCGAGCTGAAGCCGCAGAAGATCGACGACGGCCTGGCGTTCATGTTCGAGACCCGGTGGCCGGTGACCGCGACGGCCCAGGCGGCCGGGGCGGACCATCTCCAGCGGGGCTACGACAACGTGTGGAAGGGGCTCGGACGGCACTTCCGTCCCGCCGGCTGAGCGGCACCGGCCGTTGCCTTCCACGCCCGCGACCGGTACGGATACCCTCGTGACCTCCTTCGCTCCCGATTCGATCGTCCTGAACCGCAAGCTGCCGCTGTGGTATCAGGTGTCGCAGTCCCTGCGCGCCTCCATACTCGGCCGCACCCCTCAGGATCCCCTGCGCCTGCCCACCGAGGAGCAGCTCGCGGGGCACTACGGGGTGAGCGTGCTGACCATGCGCCAGGCGCTCAAGGAACTGGAGGTCGAGGGTCTCATCACCCGGCACCGCCGACGGGGCACGTTCATCGAGCCGAGCGCCCGGCGGGGCGCCCCGGTGCGGCTGCTCGGCTCGGTGGACGCGATCGTGGCCCAGCAGTCGGGCATGACGACCGAGTTGCTGGACCAGGGGAAGGCGCCGGTTTCCGGCGAACTGGCGGAATTCTTCCCGGATGTGGACGAGGTGGCGACGTACCACCGGCTGCGCAGCGACGAGACGACCGGCGAGCCGACGAACCACGCGCGCAACTACCTCCGGCCGGAGCTGGCCGACCGGATCGACCGGGAGGATCTGATCCGCTGGCCGATGACCAAGGTGCTGCGGGACGTGCTCGGCGTCGGCATCAGCCGGATCACCGACACGGTCGAGGCCACGCTCGCGGACCCGGAGACCGCGCGGCTGCTCCAAGTACCGCTGCTCAGCCCGATCCTGCGCTACACGGGCGTCATCCACGGCACGGACGGGCAGGCGCTGGACGTGGCCGTCATCCACTACCGGGGCGACCGCTTCTCGTTCACGGTCACCCTCGACGCACACTGACGATGGCGTACGGGGACGGAGGGCGGCGCCCGCGTCGTACGATGCCGAGCGTGACGTCCGACGCCGCTCCGCTGCTCGCGGATCTCATGCCGTGGTCCGTCGCACCGCCGAGGCTGGGCCGGAGGTGGCCGACGGCCCCCGACGCGGCTTCCCTGAAGGCACGCTGGGACGCCCTCGTACGGGCCGAGGGGGAGGACCGCGAGGCACTGTTCGGGCCGACGCGGGCGCGCACGACGCACTCCGCGGTCGCCCAGCTCCCGGGCCAGTCCAGCGGGACGGCCCGCCTCGCACGGGTGTCGGACCCCTGCCCGGCGCCGGTGCGCGTGCTGAGCGCCCCCTTCGACGAGCAGTGGCTGATTCCCGACCACAGGCTGATCGACTCGGCCCGCCCCGAGCTGTGGCGGGTGGCGGGCGGGGAGCAGGTCTTCACGGTCGAGCAGACCCCGGTGCCCGAGTCCTCCGGCCCGGCCCTGCTGGCGGCGTCCGTGCTGCCGCTGAGCGCGGGCCGCGGCGGCCGGGTGCGGCCCCTCTACCGGCGCCCCGGTGGCCGCGAACCGAACCTGGCGCCCGGCCTGTTGGAGTATCTGGGCGCGCGTCTCGGAGACACGCCCGCGCCCGTCGACGTCCTCGCCTGGACGGTGGCGGCCGCGCGGCACGGCCGGGACGGCTGCCTGGTCCCGCTCACCGCCGACCCGGACGTGTGGTCGTACGGCGTCGAGTTGGGGCGGCACATGCTGCGGCTGATGCGGCGCGACGGCGAGCGCCCCAAACTCCCCGGCGGCCGGCGCCCCTACGTGCGCGCGCCGCTGTCCGCCCTCCCCCAGGGAACCCGGCCGGCCACGGGCCCCCTCCTCACCGACCCGTACTACGACCGCGCCGAGGAGTCCCTGCACCTCGGCGAGGGCAGGATCTCGCCCGTGCCGCCCGAGGCCTGGGACTTCGAGGTCGGCGGCGTGCGCGTGCTGGAACAGTGGTTCGCGGCACGGACCGGGGCGAGCGAGCCGGGCACGCTGGAGGCGATCGGTCCGGCCGGCTGGCCGCAGGCGTGGACGTCCGAACTCCTCGAACTCATCACGGTGCTCGCCCTCCTCGCGGAACTGCGGCCCCGGCAGGCCGCGTTGGAGCCGCGCTCACCAATCACCCGGACGGAACTGCGCACGGCCGGGGTGCTCCCCGTCCCGGCCGCGGCGCGCCGCCCGGCCTCGGTGCTCGACCACCACGAAGAGGGTCCGGAGGGTCAGTTCGCGCTGATCTAGGATCCGCCGGCGGACGGCCGCCGGGCCGCCTCCACGAAATCAGTGCATGACAAAAGTATGTCCAGGGGTCATGATCCATCGCATGCAGCCCGATCCCCTGCCCCTCGAAGGCATCACCGTCGTCGCCGTCGAACAAGCCGTCGCCGCGCCCTTCGCGACCCGGCAGCTCGCCGATCTCGGCGCCCGGGTCGTCAAGGTCGAGAGGATCGACGGCGGGGACTTCGCGCGCGGCTACGACACCGCGGCCCAGGGTCTGGCCTCACACTTCGTGTGGTGCAACCGGGGCAAGGAGTCCCTCGCCCTCGATCTGAAGGACCCGCGCGGGCTCGACGTCGTACGCCGTCTCGTCGCGGACGCGGACGTGTTCGTGCAGAACCTCGCCCAAGGGGCGGCGGCGCGGCTGGGCCTGGACGCGGCGACCCTGTGTTCCGAGCATCCCCGGCTGATCGCCGTGGACATCTCCGGCTACGGGCCGTCGGGGCCGTACGCCGGCAAGCGTGCCTACGACATGCTCGTGCAGTGCGAGGCGGGGCTCGTGTCGGTGACCGGGACGCCCGACCAGCCGGTGAAGGCGGGCATCCCGGCCGCGGACATCGCGGCGGCCATGTACGCGTTCTCGGGGGTCCTCGCGGCGCTGGTGCGGCGCGGCACGACCGGGCGCGGGGGCCCGGTCGAGGTGTCGATGCTGGACGCGCTCGCGGAGTGGATGGGGCATCCGCTGCACCACGCGATGCACGAGGGGACCCCGCCGGCCCGTACGGGCCTCGCCCACGCCGTCATCGTTCCCTACGACGCCTATTCGACGGCTGACGGCGGGCGCGTGCTGTTGTCGGTACAGAACGACCGCGAGTGGCGACGGCTCGCCCAGCAGGTGGTGGGGCGGCCCGAGACGGCGGACGATCCGCGCTTCGCGACGAACGCGGCGCGGGTGGCCCATCGGGAGAGGGTGGACGCCCTGGTCGGCGAGGCACTGGGCAAGCTCGGCGCCGACGAGGCGGTGGCCCGCCTGGAGGCCGCGGGCATCGCCTGCGCCCGGCTGCGGGACGTGACGGAGGTCGCGGAGCATCCGCAGCTCGCGGCCAGGAACCGCTGGCGGGAGGTGGGATCGCCGGTCGGACCGCTGCGGGCGCTGCTGCCTCCGATCACGCTGCCGGGCGGGGAGGAGGCGCGCATGGGGTCCGTACCGCGGCTCGGCGAGCACACAGGGGCGGTGTTGCGGGCGCTGGGCATGACGGACGCGGACGTCGCCGAGCTGCGGCGGGACGGAGTGGTGCGCTGAGCTCACGGTTCAGAAACGGTGGTGACCCGCGCTCCGGAGGTGGTGATCACCGGGCACCGCCGCCCGCCGTGGGGATGACGGACGCGGAAGGGCGGCGGTGCGCCGGTGCGGTGGAGTCGCCGGAGCGCGGGTCGAGAAGGCCGGTACCGACAGCGGTCAGCGGTCGCCGAACAGCGAGCGCCGCAGCCGCCTGAGCGGAGCGAAGAGCGAGACCCGCCGCACGCGCGCACCCAGGGAGCCGCTGTCGTGCGCGTGGTCGCGGGTCGTGAGCTCACGCATCAGTGACGTCGCCTCGACCGTCTCGCGCTGCGGTATGGCGGGGCCGCCGAGCACCGCGAGATGTCGGTCGAGGCGCGAACTGGTCGCGCTGCTCCCGCACGTGATCGCAGGGACGCGTGCCCTGCTGTGCACCGTTATCTGTTCCATGTCACTCCCCACCCGTACAAGTCCACCCGGCCCGGGCAGACTAACCCTATCGCCCCCTCGCGGCGCGCGTGTATCTCGGACAAAGGATTCACCTTCCCCATAAGGGGGTTGACGGTTACTCTCCGAATCCAACCGTTTCCAGGGCGAGTTGGACAACAGGCGCGGTTGTGGGCTGTTCTGAGCCGCCGTGAGGCTCGACGGTCACTGCGAGTGACGTCGCGCTCGGGTTCAGTCCGTCGGCGACGAGGGGCGTGTCGCCGTCGAAGAGACCGAGAGAACGCGGTTTCTCGTTGGGGCGCATGAGCCAGAGCTGATGGACGCGTCCGCCGGAGGGCGTGCCGAGTCCGCTCAGTGTCACGACGGCGCGCCGCTCCGACGCGGAGGCCACTACTCCGATTCCGCGGCCCCGGGCGTCCCGTTCACCGGTCGCCCGCGCGTCCGGCGCCGCGAGAACGTGGGCGATCTCACGCGCCTGGGCGCGCTCCTGGTTCAGGTCGTCGCGTGCCTGGGTCGCCTGCACGGCGAAGAGCGCGGCGACGACGAGGGCCGCGGCGGCCGTCGCGGTGGCGAGAGGGGCGAACAGCGGACGGAACCGGGGGGCACGCGCCCGCGCGGGCTGATGGGAGGGCCGTACGCGGGGCAGCTCCCGCCCGGCCGGTTCCTGGGGTGTCGTCCGTATCGCGGTCAGCACCCGCGCGCGCAGCGCGGCCGGCGGGGCAGCCGCCGTGGACCAGGCGAGCCGTACCGCGTCCTCCGTCAGCGCCCGCACCTCCTCGGCACAGCGGTCACAGCCCTTCAGATGGCGTTCGAAGCGGCGCTTCTCGTCGCCCTCCAGCGCGTCGAGGGCGTAGGGGGCGGCGAGCGAGTGCAGATCGCGGCCCAGCAGTCGGTCGAGGACGCTCATGCGGCACCCCCCTCTCTTCCGTTCGGATCACGGCCCGGCAGGCGGTCGGTGGCGTTCACGCGACTCCTCCCAGGCAATCGCGCAGACGGGTGAGCCCGTCGCGCATACGGGTCTTGACAGTGCCGAGCGGCAGGGAGAGCCGTTCGGCGACCTCTCGGTAGGTGTAGCCGTCGTAGTAGGCGAGCGTGACGGACTGCCGCTGCAGGGCGGTGAGCCGGTCCAGGCAGCGGCGGACCCACTCCCGTTCGAGCCCGGCCTCGACCTCCTCGGCGACCTGGTCGAAGGCGGGGTGGTGGCTGCGCTGTCCCTCGCGCTGCTCGCGTTCGGTGGCCGCGCGGGCGCTGCGCACCCGGTCGACGGCACGACGGTGCGCGAGCGTGAGGATCCAGGACAGCGCGCTGCCGCGCCGGGGGTCGAACCGCGTCGCGGAGCGCCAGAGTTCGAGCAGGACCTCCTGCGACACCTCCTCCGACTGCGCGGGGTCCCGCACCACTCGGCGCACCAGTCCGAACACCGGTCCGGACACCAGTCCGTACAGCTCCTCGAACGCCTTCTGGTCGCCTCCGGCCACCAGTACCAGTAGTTCGTCAGCCTCCACCCGTCCCCCTCTGCGGCCGTGCACGGACCGTCCTTTCCCTTACGTCTTCGCAGCGAACCTGCCTACGGATGGGTTACGGATCTCCGAGCCGAAAACGCGTGTTTTCCGCTGATCAGTTCCGGTGTCCGCGACCGGTCGGTCCGCCCCGCCGGCCGAAGAAGCCGACCCGTCAGATGAAACAAGCTGAGAGAACCGCCGTAAAGACGTTTGGGATTCGACCAATCCACCCGGGCGACCGCTCCGAATGGCGTGCGTCAGGCAAGTTGGACAGAGGACGGACGGCATGACACCTATCTCCAGGAGCGGCGCGGGTCGCAGGACTCTCGTGACCCTCGTATGCGGTGCGCTGGCTGCCGGGGGGCTCGCGGCCGCCGGTGCGACGGCGCTGGCGCCGGGGGCGGCCTCCGCCTCCAGCCACCGGGAGGCCCCGCTGATCTCGGGCACTCCCCAGTACGACAACACGGACGTGTACGCCTTCGTCAGCCCGGACAAGCCGGACACGACGACGATCGTGGCGAACTGGATCCCCTTCGAGGAGCCGGCGGGCGGACCGAACTTCTACACGTTCGCCGACGACGCCCAGTACGACATCCACATCGACAACAACGGTGACGCGCAAGGTGAGTTGATCTACCGCTACACCTTCAAGACGCACCGCAAGAACGGCAACACGTTCCTCTACAACACGGGTCCGGTCACCAGCCTCGACGACCCGGACCTCAACATCACGCAGACGTACGACATCGATCTGCTGCGGCTGCACAACCAGCGACTGGTGTCGAAGACCAAGGTCGCGGACGACGTCCCGGTCGCTCCGTCCAACGTCGGCAAGGCGTCGATGCCGGACTACGCGAAGCTGCGCCACCACGCGATCTCCAAGCTCGCGGGCGGCTCGACGACGTTCGCCGGCCAGGCGGACGACCCGTTCTTCCTGGACCTGCGCGTCTTCGACCTGCTGTACGGCGGGAACCTGACCGAGGTCGGACGGGACACCCTCAAGGGCTACAACGTCAACTCCATAGCCCTGCAGGTCCCGAACGACATGATCCGCGAGTCGGAGGGCCAGCCGATCGTCGGCATCTGGTCCACCACACAGCGCAGGGACGCCCGCGGCCACTACAGCCAGGTCTCGCGCCTCGGCATGCCGCTGGTCAACGAGGTCGTCAACCCGCAGAAGGACAAGGACAAGTTCAACGCGTCCGCGCCCTGGGAGGACGCCCAGTTCCTGAAGAACGTGACCAACCCGGAGCTCCCGAAGCTCATCGAGGGGATCTACAAGATCAAGGCCCCGGCCGAGCCCCGCAACGACCTGGTCGACGTGTTCCTCAAGGGCGTCAAGGGCCTCAACCAGCCGCCGAACGTGCGTCCGGCGGAGGAACTGCGCCTCAACACCTCGATCAAGCCGACCATGCACCCCAAGCGGCTCGGTGTCCTCGACGGTGACAACGCGGGCTTCCCGAACGGACGCCGGCTCACGGACGACGTGATCGACGCCTCGCTCCAGGTCGTCGAGGGTGAACTGGTCGGCTCCAAGAACGACTTGGGCGACGCGGTCGACAAGAACGACAAGGGCTTCGAGAAGTCGTTCCCGTACGTGGCCGAGCCGACCTCGGGTTCGCGCGGCGCGCTCGCCAAGGGCACGACCAGCGGGACCGACGTGCGCAGCCAGCTCGGCGACGCGCTGCAGCCGGCCGGCGCCGGTTCCGGCGGCGGCACCGACACCGTGCTGGTCGCGGGCTCCGCCGCGGCGGGCGCCGCGGGCATCCTGCTCATCGGCTCCGGTCTGCTGTGGTGGCGCCGCCGGATGTACAACCGGGCGTACTGACCCGGCACCGGGTCTACTGACCTGGCACCGGGCCTGCTGACCCGGTGCCGGGCCTTCTGACCCGGCTCACCTACTGGCGCGGGCCCCCCCCCCAAACACCACCCACCCAGGCGGCCCCCCGCCCACCACACCCCCCCACACCCCGACCCACCAAAACAAGATGTGGTGGGCTT
>NZ_JBHYXD010000048.1:35436-50799 GCF_042751995.1 Streptomyces sp. NPDC059371
CGGGCAGCACGCGGGGGCGGGCCTCTCACGCCCCCCCGCCTCACGAGCCGCCGCCCCCCAGCCCCCACCCCCACCCCCTTGCGCGGCCCCCCCCCCGCCTCACCCCCCACAACGACCGTTCCACCAAGGACTTTGAGGAGAGGGCATGTCCCCGCGTACGAACGACAACGCGACGCCGGACGCCGAAAGGGCCACGCCCGACGAGAACACCGTGGGGGCCACGCCCGCCGAGAAGACCGCGGAGGCGGCTCCGGCCGAGGAGACCACGGCCGGCCCGGAAGCTCCCTCGACCCCGGCAGGCCCGGCGGACCCCTCGACCCCGGCGGGCCCGGACGCCCCGGTGACCCCGGCCGGCCCTGCGGACCCCTCGACCCCGGCGGGCCCGGACGCCCCGGTGACCCCGGCCGGCCCTGCGGACCCGGTGACCGTGCCTGGCGCGGACACCCGCGCCGAGGACCCCGTCGGGGACGGCGGCGACGAGCGGGTGGCCGCCGTGCGTCGGGTCTCCCAGGCGCAGCGCCGCTGGCGGGCCGCTCAACTCGGCTTCTGTGCCGCCGCTTTGGCCGTCGCCATGACGGCGGGCGCCGTGGTGCTCGGCGCGCTGAGGGACGGCGCGACGACTCCCGCCGTCGCGGCCGTGTCCAACGGCGTGTCACCGCAACTGCTCGCGAGCGGCGACCTCGACGCCAGCGTCCTCTCCCTCCAGGCCCATCTCCGCTCCCAGCCCAAGGACTTCGGCGGCTGGTCCACGCTCGGTCTCGCCTATGTCGAGCAGGCCCGCACCAAGGGCGACCCCTCGCGCTATCCCCAGGCGCGAAAGGCGCTCGACAGGGCCCTGAAGCTGCGCCCCGACTACGATCCCGCGCTCGCCGGACGGGCCGCCCTCGCCGCCGCCCGGCACGACTTCACCGGCGCCCTGAAGTACGCGGACCTCGCGCTGAAGCAGAACCCCTACAGCGAACGCGCCCTGTCCTCCCGTATCGACGCCCTCGTCGAACTCGGCCGCTACGACGAGGCGTCGAAGGCGGCCGACCTGGCGGACTCGCGGCGCCCGGGCGTCCCGGTCTTCACCCGGTACGCCTACGTCCACGAGCTGCGCGGCGACGTGAAGACCGCCCGGCGGGTCCTGGAACAGGCGCTCGCGACGGCGACCAGCCGCGGCGACATCTCGTACGTCGCGTCCGCGCTCGGCCAACTCGCCTGGAACCAGGGCGACTACGACTCCGCCCTCACCTACTACGCACGCGCGCTGGCCGCCGACGACACCTACCTCCCCGCCCTCGAGGGCCGGGCCCGCACCCAGGCCTCCATGGGCGACCGCGCGGCGGCGATCAAGGGGATGGAACTGGTCGTGCAGCGCTACCCGCTGCCTCAACCGCTCGTCGAACTCGGGGAGTTGTACGAGGCCCGCGGCGCGGCGGGTGACGCGCAGAAGGCCCGCGACCAGTACACGCTGGTGAACGCCTGGATCTCCCTCGCCCACGCCTACGGCGTCAACGCCGACCTCGACACCGCGCTGGCCGCCGCCGACCACGGTGACCACGAGGCGGCGCTCACGGCGGCCCGCGCCGAGTGGGCCCGCCGGCACACCGTGCACACCGCGGACGCGCTCGCCTGGGCCCTGCATGTCTCGGGCCGCGACGCCGAAGCTCTGCCGTACGCGCGCCGGGCCACGGCGACGGGCTACCACAGCGCGTCCTTCCTCTACCACCTCGGCGTCATCGAGAAGGCCACCGGTCACACCGACAAGGCCCGCACCGCGCTCAAGGCGGCCCTGGACCTGAACCCGGGCTTCTCGCCGCTGGGCACCCGCGAGGCCCGTAAGGCACTGGAGGCCACGAAGTGAGGGCGCCCCGGTTCCTCGCCCTGTGCGGCACGGTCCTGACCGCGGCCTGTGCGCTCGTGCTGGTCCCCTCCGGGTCGGCCGACGCTCATCCGCTCGGCAACTTCACGGTCAACCGCTACGACGGACTCGTCGCCGCCCCCGGGCAGTTGCGCGTCGATCACGTCGAGGACCTGGCCGAGATCCCCGCCACCCAGGCCAAGCCGGACATCGAACGGCTCGGCATGGCCGACTGGGCCCGGCAGCGGTGCGAGACCGCCGCGCACGGCAGCGAGGTCACGGTGAACGGGCGGACGGTGCCGCTGACCGCGGGCGCGAGCACGGCCCGCCTGCGGCCGGGCCAGGCGGGACTCGACACCCTGCGCGTCGAGTGCCGGCTGACGGCGCCGCTGTCCGGCAAGGGCGCGCTCACCGTGGGCTTCCACGGCGCGGGGACCGATCACGGCCCCGGCTGGCGCGAGATCACCGCCCGGGGCGACCGGATGACGCTCACCTCCTCGGACGTACCGCGGAAGTCCGTCTCGGCGGAGCTGACCGAGTACCCGAAGGCACTGCTCTCCTCGCCCGCCGACACCGCGACCGCCTCGCTGCGGATCCGCCCCGGCGGACCCGCCCTCGTCGAGGAGCGGCGCGACGCTCCGGCCGCCTCCGTGCTCCCGCGCGGTGCCGACCGCTGGACCCAGGCCCTGAACAACCTGGTGGCCCGCCATGACCTCACCTTCGGCTTCGCCGCCCTCGCCCTGGTCATCGCCGTGGGCCTGGGCGCGATGCACGCGCTCGCGCCCGGCCACGGCAAGACCCTGATGGCCGCGACGGCGGCGGCGCGCGGGGGCCGGGCCCGGTTCAAGGACGTGCTGCCGCTGGCCGCCTCGGTGACGGTCACCCACACCCTGGGAGTGGTCGCGCTCGGCCTGCTGGTCACCGCGGGCTCCGCGGCCGCCCCCTCCGTGATCGCCTGGCTGGGCGTGTCCAGCGGCGTCCTCGTCATGGGCGCGGGCGCCACACTCCTGCGCCGGGCCTGGCGCACGCGACCCTCCGCACACGCACCCGGTCATGACCACGGGCACGAACATGACGACGGGCAGGGGCATGACGACGGGCACGGCCATGTGCACGGGCGCGGGCATGACCACGACCATGCGCACGACCACGACCACACGTCGGCTCACGGACACGACCAAGGACACGCGCACGATCACGGTCACGGCCGGGATCAGGCTCCGGCCCATCCCCACGACCACGGACCGGGCCACACGCACGACCACGAGCACCCGCCCGTCCCCTCGCACACGCACGACCACGACCACGAGCACGGCCATGACCACGCGGACGCCGCGCGTCCCCTGGTCCTGGCTCACGCCACCGCGTCCGCCACGACCGGCACCCCCACAGCGACGGCAACGGCGACGGCAACCCGACCCCACCCGCACCCGCACCCGCATGACCACGACCACGGACACGACCACAGTCACGGCCATGCGCACGACCACGACCACGACCACCGCTCGGCCGGCACCCCCCACTCCCCCACCCTCGAACACACCCACGGCGGCTTCACCCACACCCACGAGATCGCGCCCACCCTCCGAGGCACGATCCTGCTCGGCTTCGCCGGTGGGCTGGTGCCCAGCCCGTCGGCGGTCGTCGTCCTCGTGGGCGCCACGGCGCTCGGACAGGCCTGGTTCGGCCTTCTTCTCGTGCTCGCGTACGGCGTCGGACTCGCCCTGACGCTGACAGCGGCCGGGTTCGCCGTCGTCAAGCTCGGCAGCGGTGTGAACCGCGCCCTCGCCGGACGCCAACGGTGGGCCGGGGGCCGCCTCGTATTCCTCGTCCGCAGGTTCGCGCCCCTCGGCTCGGCGCTGATCGTCGTGACGCTCGGGGCCGGATTGGTGCTCAAGGGGGCGGCATCCGTACTCGGCTGAGCTACTTTTGGGGAGAAATCGCGCGGATGCGAATGGGGGACGCACGTGTCCGAAGATCCGGGCAGTGAGCGCTTGATCGCCGGGCGCTACCGGCTGCTCTCGCCGTTGGGCGAGGGCGGCATGGGCACGGTGTGGCGCGCTCGCGACGAAGTGCTGCAACGCGAGGTCGCCGTGAAGGAGGTCCGCGCCCCGCACGGACTTCCCGATTCCGAGATCGAGCGGATGTACGCGCGTCTGGAGCGGGAGGCGTGGGCGGCCGCCCGTGTCTCCCACCGCAATGTCGTGACGGTGTACGACGTCGCCATGGAGGACGGCCGGCCGTGGATCGTGATGGAGCTGATCCGCGGGATCGCCCTCTCCGATCTGCTGGACGCCGAGGGGCCGTTGGATCCGCTGCGCGCCGCCCACATCGGCGCCGAGGTCCTCGCCGCGCTGCGCGCCGCGCACGAGGCGGGGGTCCTGCACCGGGACGTCAAACCGGGCAACGTGCTGATGTCGAACGACGGACGGGTCGTCCTGACGGACTTCGGCATCGCGACGGTCGAGGGCAGCTCCGCCCTGACCATGACGGGCGAGGTCATCGGATCGCCGGAATTCCTCGCCCCGGAGCGGGCGTTGGGGCGTACTCCCGGCCCGGAGTCGGATCTGTGGTCGCTCGGCGTACTGCTGTACGCGGCGGTCGAGGGCAACTCGCCCTTCCGGCAGCCCACTCCGCTGAGCACCCTGCGGGCCATCGTCGACGAACCGCTGCCGCCGCCCCGTCGCGCGGGCCCGCTCGCCCCCGTCATCGAGGGGCTGCTCGCCAAGGACCCGGCCGAACGGACGAGCGCGGACTCGGCCGAGCGCGAGCTGCGCGTGGTCGCGGCGGGCGGTACGGCGCCTACGCGTCCCCTGGGCGCCACGACGCGGTCGTCCGACGCTCCGACGATCGGGGCGTTCGGAGTGCCGGCGCCGTCCTCCGCGACACCGCCCCAGGGGTTCGGCCCGCCTCCCGCGACACTGCCCTCGGCCACCCCGTCGGCCGAGCCCGAACGCAACCGCCGGGCGGCCGTCGCCATCGTCGCGGGCCTGGTCGCGCTGGCACTCGCCCTCGGCGGACTGACGTACGCCCTGCTCAACAAGGACAACGGTGACGGCGGGAACACCGGGCGGGGGAACAGCAGCAGCGGGGGCACCGGCACCACCGACAGCGGTACCTCGGGCGGCAGGAAGAGCGAGAACGCCACCGCCGGTGCGACCGGCGGCCGGAGTCCCTCCAGCAGCCCTCCGGAGGGCGGGAGTTCGACCAGCGCGCCGCCCGCGCAGTCCGTCCACGTGACGGTCGCGGGACATCACACCGACTACCGGGGCACCTGTCCCCCGCCGAGTGCCGAGGCCCCCTCGTTCACGGCGACGTTCACGGTGGGCCGTGTCCCGGTGGATGTCGAGTACCGCTGGGTGACGAAGACGGGCGAGGTGACCGATCCGGGCTGGAAGACACTGTCGTTCCCCGCGAGCGGCGGCAGGACGCAGCAGAAGACGGTGGTGGCGACGACGTACGACACGAGCGGGGAGTTCGCCAACTCGATCAGCGTGGAGGTGCGCAGCCCGGTGCGCGTGACCTCCGGCTCCGTTCCGTTCACCATCACGTGTGAGACGGAGACCCCGACGGACGGGGCCTCCGCATCCGTGTCCGCCACCCCCTGAGGGGCGGGCGGTGGGCCCTGGCAGGGCGGGCGTTCTCCCTGCCGGGGCGGGTGTTCACTCGAAGGGTTCCGGGGTGGGGACCCGGAGTCCGGGGTGGGGGCCCGGAGGTCAGACGGCTCCGGAGAAGGCCGGCAGGTAGCCGCTGGAGTGACCGCTCGCGGTCGGGTGGTACGACACGCCGATGTCCAGCCAGTTCAGGCTGTGCAGCCAGGCGCTGCCGGAGCAGATCTCGTGGCCGGTGAAGTTGCCCCTGACGTCCGCGAAGGTGAAGCCGTGGGCGGCGGCACGAACGGCGATCGCGCTGTCCAGGTAGTCGGCCGCGCCGTTGATGGCGGACCGTTCGGTCTCCGAAAGTCCGCTCAGGCAGCTTCCGTTGAGCTTGTAGAAGCGGGGGTAGCCGATGACGACCACGTGGGCGGCCGGGGCCTTCGCGCTGATGGCCGAGTAGACCGAGTCGAGCTTGCCGGGGAGCGTGGAGTCGACGTACGCCTTCGCCGTGGCGATGCGTGAGAGGCAGGAACTCTCGGACTGCAGGACGCAGGTCGTCATGACGTCCGAGAAGCCGGCGTCGTTGCCGCCGATGGTGATCGAGACGAGCCCCGTGGAGGAGCTGAGCGGGCCGAGCTGATTCGCCGTGACATCACCCGTACGAGCGCCGGAGCAAGCGGTGAAGTCGAACGACGACGGTGAATGCGCGGCGTTCCAGAGGTAGGGGTACGCCTTCGTGCTGCGGTCGCAGTCGCCGCTGGAGCTGATGTAGCTGCCCGCGCCGACACCGGAGGAATAGGAGTCACCGAGCGCCACATAGCCGGTGGCCGCCGCGGTTTGCGCCTGAGCCGCTGCCGCCCCGGTGAGGGCGAGGCCGGCGGCCAGGAGGAGTGAGGTCATGTATGCCGAAAATCTGGGACGTCTCATGGAACCTCCCTTTAGCAGGATCTCTGCCACAACTTTGGTAGCAGCTACGCGTGTTGACAGGAAGTGTCCATGCCAAGACCCTTATGCATTAAGCAGCCGATCCGTCCCCGTTCATCACATATTTGTCGACATGTCCATGTCGGCTGGATGACAGCCGGATGACACGGGAGCGCGACACGTCAACTCCCGTAAGCCGCATGTGAGATGGCCGGCTGTCCGGCTCGGGACAGCCGTAACGCCCTTGGGGAACAAGGGGGAGGGAAGTAGACCCGAAGAGCGGGACCGAGCGCGACACACGCGACGCACCGTGGAAACCGGGTGCACGGGGCGCCCTCGTGACAGATCATGGCGACATGTCTGCGAACCCACACGACGCTCTGCCGATCAGGCTCAACGTCGACGACAGCGACTCGCCGTCGGACGTCGTCGACGCGCTGTTCCTCGGTCGCTTCGCGACGGGCGAGCAGCCGCACTCGCACGCGGCGAACATCGACCGCGTACGGTCCGGGGCCACTCTGCTCCCGCCGGGCGCCCGGGTGCTGCGTTCCGCGCGCGACGACGACCGCAGCGCCACCCTCGCCGAGGGCGACGGCTGGACGCTGCTGGTGTCCCGCTGGAACCGCGGTGCCGACGTCACGGTGACCGCGACCAGCGTCGAACTCGCCGAGAAGGTGCTGAAGCAGGCCACGGACGGCGCGGCGGACGAGCCCGAGCCGCAGCCGGAGAACGTCACGATGGGCTTCTGGTACGTGTCACCGCGCCGGGGACCGCACCGCACGACCCGGCAGATCTCGGCGGGCACCTGGGAAGAGGTCCGCCCCAACTACACGGCGCCGGTGGCGGACGCCATGGACAGCCTGATGAAGACGACGCCGGAGGACATCGCGGGCCGGCTGCTCCTGCTCCACGGCCCGCCCGGCACCGGCAAGACCTCCGCCCTGCGCACGCTGGCCCGTTCCTGGCGCGACTGGTGTCAGGTGGACTGCGTGCTGGACCCCGAGCGCCTCTTCTCCGACGTCGGCTATCTGATGGACATCGCGATCGGCGAGGAGGACGGGACCGGCAAGGGCCGCTGGCGGCTCCTGCTCCTGGAGGACTGCGACGAACTGATCCGCGGCGAGGCCAAGCACACCGCGGGCCAGGCCCTGTCACGGCTGCTCAACCTCACCGACGGACTGCTCGGCCAGGGCCGCAACGTCCTCGTGGGAGTCACCACCAACGAGGACCTGGAGCGCCTCCATCCCGCCGTCGTCCGCCCCGGCCGCTGCCTCGCCCGGATCGAGGTCGGAGCGCTCACCCGCCGCGAGGCGGTGAGCTGGCTGGGCACCGAGGAAGGCGTCTCACGCGAGGGCGCGACCCTCGCGGAACTGTACGCCCTGCGCCGCGGAACGACCCCGACATCGGTCCCGGACCAACGCGAGGGCGCGGACGCGGGGCTATATCTCTGACACCCCGGGCCGGGCCGAACTCCGGGCCGGGGCCGAACTCCGGGCACGGACCGAACTCCGGTCGGCCGCGTGACCTTGCTCGCGACTCGTGACTCGTGGGCCCGGTGACTAACCGGCGTCCTCGAAGGCCGCTCGCAGGGCGTCTCGTACGGCGGCCAGCGCGGTGTCCTCGGTCAGGCCGAGCCGGCGTGCGCGCTCGGCGTAGGCCTGCGCGGCCGACGCGGCCTCGCGGGACGCGGCGTCCTCGGCGGCGGCCACGAACGTTCCGTTGCGGCCCCGCGTCTCGATCACCCCGTCCGACTCCAGCGCTCGGTACGCCTTGGCGACGGTGTTGGCCGCGAGACCGAGCGACTCGGCCAGCCCCCGTACCGTGGGCAGCTTGTAGCCGACCGGCAGCACACCGGACCGGGCCTGCTCGGAAATCTGGGCACGCACCTGCTCGTACGGCGCGGCCCCCTCTGCGATGCGGATCTTCAGGGTCACCCCGCGATTGTCCCGTACGCGCGCGAAAATGAGAGGCATCCGCCCGAGGCGCCCGCGTAACGTGCGATCACATGACCGTGATCGTTCGCGAACTCCGGCACGACGACCCGGTGGACGCCGCGGGCTTCGCGCGCGTTCGTCACCAGGCCCTCCCCTTCATGCTCTTCACCCCCGAGTCCATCGCCTACGACATGGAGCGCGCCCATCCGGACTCCCACTACCGGCCGTTGCTGGCCGAGGAGGACGGGGAGCTGATCGGCACCGCGCAGGTGGGCCTCGTGTACGACAGCCCGGAGCCCGGCCTGGGGAGCCTCAACATCTACGTTCACCCGGAACGGACGGGGCGCGGAGCGGGTTCGCTGCTGGCCCGCGTCGCCGAGGAGCGACTGGCCGCCCTGGGCGCGACCCGCCTGCACACCTGGGTGGTGGACGCGCCCGAGCACCGCGCCTTCGCCGAGAAGCGGGGCTACCGCGCCGCCCGCTCGGCGCACTTCCTCCGCCTCGACCTGGCGAACGGCACCCTGCCCCCGCTCCCGTCCCCGCCGGACGGTGTGGAGTTGCGTACCGGAGCGGACTACGCCGACGACCCCCGGCCGCTGTTCAGGCTGGACGCGGAGACGGTTCTCGACGAACCGAGCGACACCGAGCGCGAGTTCTCGGACTACGACGCCTGGCTGACGGAGACCTGGAACCACCCTCTCCTGAACCGTGAACTCACCTCCGTCGCGCTCGTCGACGGACGCCCGGCCGCGTTCAGCGCGGCCCGCACCGACGGCGGCACCCGCTACGGCACCGTGATGACGGGCACCGCCCGCGCGTTCCGCGGCCGGGGTCTGGCCAAACTCGCCAAGAACCACTCCCTGCACCGGGCCCGCGCTGCGGGGTTCACGGACGCGTTCACGGGCAACGACGCCGGCAACGGTCCGATGCTGGCGATCAACACATGGTTCGGCTATGAAATCTGCGCAACGGAGGTGAAGTATGTCCGTGACCTCGGCTGACACGCCCGGCACGCTGGAGATCGTACTCGTCAAGGCAGGCCGTACGAAGATCAGTTACCCGGCCGAGCTGCTCTCTGACGACGGCACCCGGGTGGTCGTGCGTGCCCCCTGGGCCGGAGACGGCGTCCGCGACTTCGGCTTCGTACAGTTCGAGGAGGGTGACATCTTCACCGAGTACTACTGGCGGGACCGCTGGTACTCGGTGAAGGAGGTCCGGGACGCCGCGGGTGAACGCAAGGGCTGGTACTGCGACATCACCCGTCCGGCCACCGTCTCCGGAGACCGGCTCGTCGTCGAGGATCTCGACCTCGACCTGTGGCGCTCGGCCGACGGCACTGACGTACGGCGCCTGGACGAGGACGAGTTCGCGGAGAGCGGCCTGGCGACCAGCGACCCGGCCGCGGCGGCCGCCGCGGAGAAGGCCCTGGACGACCTCGAACACCTGGCCCGCGAGGGCGGCTTCGAGTCCCTGCTCACCTAGAGCCTGCTCACCGAGGGCCTGCCCGGTCGGACTGCCCGATGGGGCTGCCGAACGCGCCATTCGGCCGCCGCTCGGAACCCCGCTCGGTGAGGTCACCGAGCAGCGCCGCCCGGCAAGCCCGTTCGGCGACCTCACCGAGCAGCGCCGCTCGGCAACCGGCCCCGCTCCATGAACGGCACCGCTCAGAAGCGGGCCACCACCGCGTACCGCTCGTCCTCCACGTCCCGGCCCCACAGGCGCGCGTCGGCCGACAGCGGCTCCACCCGCAGGTCTGCGGCGTCGGACAGCAGAGGCCGGAGCAGGGTGGCCAGCCGCTCGGCGGATATGCCGACCGGGCTCAGGGTCCCCCACACGCCCTCGACGAGCACCAGCCGCCCTCCCGGGCGCAGCAGTCCGCGCCAGTGCCGCAGCACGCGCCCGGTGTCGGGCAGCGTCCACAGCACATGGCGGCTGAGCAGGACGTCGAAGCGCTGCTCCCCGACGGGCGGCGCCACCGCGTCGCCGAGGAGGAACACCGCGTCACGCCCGGCCGGCTTGGCGCGGGCCCGGTCGATCATGCCCGGGGCGAGATCGACCCCGGTGACCCTGTGGCCCTGCTCGGACGCTATGAGCGACAGGCTGCCGGTGCCGCAGCCGACGTCGAGCAGATCACCGGGCTTCTCGGGCAGCCAGTCCCGCAGCCGCGCGGCCCAGGCATCGCGGACCTCAGGGTCGCGCAGCCCGTGGTCGGGCTCCTCGTCGAACGTGCCGGACTCCGCGTCCCAGTCGACGCCCACCCCCACGTGCGTACCGCCGTCGCTCACCATGCGTTCCACGATGTCACCGACCACTGACAATCGGCCTCGGCCTGCGCGGACGGCCCGTGGGTGACGGCCGCCACAGACAGATCGCGACCGATGAGGAACTCTCCCCGAAAGGGTCTACCTCCGTACAACCGCGGAATCCGGTAGACGCCCGAGGAGGCAGCCATGCGCCGTGTGACCGTGCAGAAGCCCCTGAGGAAGTCGGACTCCCGCCGTGTGCGGGACGAGCCCGACGAGCGCCCCGCCGAGCGCCCGGAGGTCCGGAAGGACATCGCGCGCACCTGGTGGCCGGACGGCTGAGCCACCGTGCCGTGCCCGGCGGGCGTTCAGCAGGTTCGCGGTGAACTCCCGCCGTCCGCTCACGGCCGGTCCCGTCCGGTCAGCCGCTTGCGGTAGTGGATCCGGTCGTACGGCCCGTCGGCGCGCCGCTCGGCGACCTCGTACCCGTATCTCGGGTAGATCTTCTGGTTCTCCCACATCATCGCGTTGGTGTAGAGCCTGATCTCGTCCAGCCCGACCGCCCGCGCGTGTGCCTCGACGAAGCGCAGCAGCCGGCCCCCGATGCCCTGGCCGTGGGCATCGGGCCGGACCGCGATGATGTCGAGGTACAGATGGTCCGGGCGCTCCTCGACGACCACGAGCCCGAGGACCGGCTCCCCCGTGACGAACACCTGTCCCGCGGCCACATTCGCCGCGTGGTCCGCTTCCATGGGCACCGGAACGAGCCCGATGCGCTCCACGTAGGGCTGGAAGGCGGCGTCGATCACGGCTTTCACGACGGGGACGTCGGCGGCGCCGGCCATCCGCACCCCGAACCCCTCGGCCGTCTCCCCGCTTTCGCCCGGCGTCTCCGCCATGCCCGCACCCACCTACCCGCCTGATCGCCGTCACGTACGCCCCCCTGTATACCGAACGCCGCCCCGAAGCTCCTCGGCCGCGAAGGCTGGAGCCGACGTGGCGGAGCCGATACTGTCGCCGCGAAGGACGCGAGCGCACCTTCCTCGGGTGCGCTCGAAAACGCCATTGGTGGAGGAAGCGTGTCTCCTGCTGCGGGAAACAGCACTCATGTCTTTCTGAGCGAGACGGAACATCATGGCAGCACCGTCACCGACCCCGGAGGACTGCGGGCGCGGATAGTGCAGAACGCTCTCTTCGCCGACCGGCTGGTCATCACCGATTCTCAGGTGCTCCACAACGTGGCGTTACGTTCGCTCCTCGACGGGCAGACACCGTCGACCCCCGAATGGCGCGCGGATCTCGCCGAATTGATCGGCTCGGGCATGCTGGTCATCGTGCGACGCGACTCGGCGGGTTCCTTTCGTGAGATCCGGGACGAACACAAGGCGCGCAATGTGGGCGATGTCCCGACCGAAGAATACGCCGAGCTCATGGACGAGATCACCGAAGGGCATATCGCCCCGTACTCGGTGGACACGGTGAGCGAGCGCTTCAAGCGGAGGACGGTGGACCGTCTGACCGATCTGATCGGACCGCCCGACGATTCCTATTCCCGGACCCTGCGTGCCGCGGTGGAATGGATCCACGGCCAGGATCCGCTGTACTACAACTCCCTGCGCGGATGGATCGAGCAGCGGCGAGCGACTCATGGGGAGACCTCCGAAGTCGCGCTGGAGGCCGTCGAGCGGTCGGCGAACTGGTCCTTCAGGACTTCCTTGCCCGCCGTGCTGGAGATGCCGGTGGCATGGGGTACCGTGCGCACGCCGTCCACGGTCGCGCTGCAAGGGGATGCCACCCAGGGCGAATTGACCCTGCCGGGCTATGCACTGAACCCCTTTGTGCTGGCGCGCCTTCCTGCGAGTGTGGTCAACGAAGCCGTCGGGCTCGCATCCCGGAAAGTGGTCGTCGATCAATTCGCGAAGGCTCACAGTGGCCGACCGGTGGACACCGACGCGCTGAGGGATGGCGTCGAAGACTTCTGCATGCACCTCCAGGAAGCCGCGGTCGCCGCCTTCCGAGGCCTTGACGCCGACGCTCTGGCCGCTGTCCGGGACGAGCGGGTCACGGCCAGGCTCCACGTCTCGGCATCTTCCGTTGCCACCGGTTCCCTCGACACCCTGATCGGATTGATAAGTTCCGGCTTCAATCCTGCTTCCCTCATGCTCAATCTGCTCTCGATGCCGTTCGACATCGCCCAGGACAGGAAGGAGAGGAAGCTGAAGAAGGAATCCGAAAGGCTCAAGAACGCCTGGCGACTCGAGAAACAACTCCCCGAGCATCAGAAACTGCTGCGGATCGTCAGTCCGACGGAACCTCCGGAATGAAGTGAGCGGCCACTAGTGCTCCCGCGGCCAGGCCAGTGCGGCGGCGGCGATGGTGATCGCACACCGTACTCGCTGCTCCGCGAAGGCTGTCCGCAGTTCTGGGGAACTGAACCAGACCGGCTCCTCCACCGATTCCATGACTTCCGGCGAGCGCTTCCCGAACTCAGGGGTTTCCACGAAGGCCTCGACCACCTCGATCGAAGACTCGATCAGGCCGGTGTCCGCGTAGAGCACGCCCAGCCGTTTCGTGGCGGTCGCGGTCAGGCCGGTCTCTTCGTTCAATTCCCGGGCCGCGGCTTGCTCGACCGACTCGCCGGGTTCCCGGCCTCCCCGCGGGAATTCCCACGACAGATCACCGATCGGATAGCGGAAAGCGGGAACGAGCGCGACGGTGTCGGCCCAGCGAGGCACAACGACAACACCCGGCGTCGACCACTTCCATCGAAGATAACGCCCCGGTTTCCCGTCCGGCGAGACGACAGCGTCGTCGTACAGGCTCCCGTAGGCGTTCCGATACACCTCGACAGCCTCTTGCCTCCGGATACGACGTGGTTGCATCGACTGCCTCCGAGAACAGATCCATAAGGCGACATCACATTACATTGGGTGAGCACTCCAGAGGCGGCCCCGCGAGAACCAGGCAGCCCGCAGCCCGGCCGCCACCTACCTCAACTCGGCCGCCACGGACCGCAGCCCGACTGCCACGCACCCCAACTCCGCCACCACGGCCACCTGTCCACGGGCGTCTCACGGCCAGGGACGGTCCAGCAACTCCGGCACACGAGAGACGGCACCCCCAACCCCCCTTCCTGAGCCCCCCGTTAGCTCTGCCTTAAAGGCACCGTAAGCGCCGATGGGCGGACAGAGCGTGTTTCTCGCAGCTCAGAGGCATTCCTTTGACGGATCCGCTGGGTACTGGGAGCCAAACGGGGAGCCACGCTCGAAGAATCCGACGGTTCCCGCCCTTCAGCCGATCTCTCCGCCCTCGGCCGCGTCTCCAAAGATGTGGTCCATGGCTTCCGCTCCCTCGGCGATGACGGGACGCAGTTGCTTGCGATAGACCCTCTCGGTCGTCCCGCTGCCGTTGTGCCCTACGAGTCGCGAGATCACTTCGATCGGGATCCCGTGGTCCGACAGCACAGACACAAAGCTCGTCCGCAGCTCACGCGGAGTCCACGCCTGCGGATCCTTGAATCCGGCCTCCTTCAAAAGGGTCCTGAAGTTCCGGCGCACGTTCAGGGCACTGCGACGTTCACCCGCCTCCGTCGGGAAGACGAGCCGCTCGTCCGTCCACTCCTCGCCGGCCGCGAGGCAGGCGACCAGCTCGCGGCGCTGGTGAGCCCTCATAACGACGACAACTTGCCGCGGCATGGCCAGCGAGCGTCGGCTCTTCCGGGTCTTCGTGTCCCCGTGCCGGCGCACCGAGCGCCAGACGTCCACATGCGGCTTCGTTGCCCATCGAGGGGCTGAGGTCATGCCAGGTGGAAGCGGTCCGCTGTAAACCTGATGACCCTTCCTCCTATGTCGGAGCTTGCTCTGGTTGACGCCGTACAGCGGGGCATGCGCGTGTCTGCACAGTTGGGGGCAGTACGACCTGAAGTTGGCTGTCACGAGCGCCTATGTCTGCAAGCGTCGCGTATTGGTCCAATTGTACGGAAGGCCGTCAGGCGCTTGGTGGTGCTGTTTCGGCGTTCGCACGGGATGCGGCTGCTGCTTCGTCGTCGCCGGCACGTGTATAGGCCGTGGCGGACTGTTCCCAGGCCTTCCGCACTTGGGACGGTTCGGCGCCGGATGCTGTCAGGGTGGTCGCGAGCTCGCCCCATCCTTCTCCAGCGTGCGCCCAGTGCTCCTCCTGGATCAGCATTTCGACCGCTTGTTCTCCTGCCGCGATTGCCTCCGGGTACTGCTCAAGACTGCGGCAGGCCGTGCCGAGGTTGTTCCATGCCGTGGCTTGGCCGTGGGTGTCGCTGGCTTCTCGGTAGAGGTCGAGGGCAGCCTGGTGGGCCTCGTGCGCCTCCGAGTGACGCTCGAGCTCTTGGAGTGTGACGCCGAGGTTGTTCCAGGCGCTGGCTTGGCCGTTGACGTTGCTGGTCTGCTGGTAGAGGTCGAGGGCGGCCTGGTGGGCCTCGTGCGCCTCCGAGTGACGTTCGAGTTTTTGGAGTGTGACGCCGAGGTTGTTCCAGGCGCGGGCTTGGCCGTTGACGTTGCTGGTCTGCTGGTAGAGGTCGAGGGCGGCCTGGTGGGCCTCGTGCGCCTCCGAGTGACGCTCTAGATTTTGGAGTGTGACGCCGAGGTTGTTCCAGGCGCTGGCTTGGCCGTGGGTGTCGCTGGCTTCTCGGTAGAGGTCGAGGGCGGCCTGGTGGGCCTCGTGCGCCTCCGAGTGACGTTCGAGCTTGCCCAGCGTGCTGCCGAGGTTGTTCCAGGCGTGGGCTTGGCTGTTGACGTTGCTGGCTTCTCGGTAGAGGTCGAGGGCGGCCTGGTGGGCCTCGTGCGCCTCCG
>NZ_JBHYXD010000048.1:50897-64374 GCF_042751995.1 Streptomyces sp. NPDC059371
CGAGTGACGCTCGAGCTTGCCCAGCGCGCTGCCGAGGTCGTTCCAGGCGCTGGCTTGGCCGTGGGTGTCGCCGGTTTCTCGGTAGAGGTCGAGGGCGGCCTGGTGGGCCTCGTGCGCCTCCGAGTGACGCTCGAGCTTGCCCAGCGCGCTGCCGAGGTCGTTCCAGGCGCTGGCTTGGCCGTGGGTGTCGCCGGTTTCTCGGTAGAGGTCGAGGGCAGCCTGGTGAGCCTCGTGCGCCTCCGAGTGACGCTCGAGTTTTTGGAGTGTGACGCCGAGGCTACTCAAGGCGCGGGCTTGGCTGTGGGCGTTGCCGGTCTGTCGGCAGAGGTCGAGGGCGGTCTGGTGGGCCTCGTGCGCCTCGGTGTGACGTTCGAGCTTGCCCAGCGTGCTGCCGAGGTTGTTCCAGGCCGTGGCTTGGTCGTGGGTGTCGCCGGCTTCTCGGTAGAGGTCGAGCGCGGTCTGGTGGGCCTCGTGCGCCTCCGAGTAGCGCCGGAGCATGGCCAACGCGCCGCCGAGGTTGTTCCAGGCGCTGGCTTGGCCGTGGGTGTCGCCGGCTTCTCGGTAGAGGTCGAGCGCGGTCTGGTGGGCCTCGTGCGCCTCCGAGTAGCGCCGGAGCATGCCCAGCGCGCCGCCGAGATTGTTCCAGGCGCCAGCCTGGTTGAGAGTGTCGCCGAGTGCCTGGCAGGCATCGAGGGCGTGGGCGCGGACGGTGATCAGGTCCTGGAGCCGCCGCCGCCATTCCAGGTAGTGACCAAGGGCGAAACCGAGGCTCAGGGCCGTCTGGGTGCGGGCATGGGTGTGCGTGGTTGCGAGGAGGTTCTCGCGTTCGGCATCGAACCACGCCAGTGCCTGTTCCCGTCCTGCGAACAGCTGTGATACGGCCTTGCCAGGCGGCCGGAAGTGGGTTTGGGCGGCTTCCGCGTGACGGACGTAGTAGTCGGTGAGCCGGGTGCGTGCCTGTTCATAGCGCCGGCGGGGAGCACGGCCACGGTCCATGGTGATCTGGGCCTGCTCCTGCGCGTGAACGCGCAGGAGATCGTGCATGTACCAGCGGTCGCGTGACTGGCTGTTCTGGATGAGCAGGCGCGCCTGGACGAGCTGGCGCAGCAACGGCGTGACTTTGTCGGCCGGCTGGTCGGTGAGAGCCGCGACGCCGGGGGTGGAGATGTCCGGGCCGGGGTGGAGGCCCAGGAGGCGGTAGAGGTCGGCCTGCTGAGGGGTGAGGCGGGTGAGGCATTCGTCGAAGACGGCGCGCAGGTTGCGTTCGCCGTCGTCGAGACCGCCGAGGCGGCTGCCGGCGTCGGTGAGCATCCGCACCCGCTCGGACAGCGGCTGGTCGGGGTCGTCCGCGAGGAGGGCAGCGGCGATCTGTAGGGCCAGGGGCAGGTAGCCGCAGAGTGCGGCGAGTTCCTCCGCGGCCGCGGGTTCTTCCTGGACGCGCCTGTCGTCGGGGTCGGCGACCTCCAGCCGCTGGCGCAGGAGGTCCACGGCGGCATCTGGCTGAAGGGGGTGGAGGTTGAACAGGCGAGCGCCGAGTCCGGGCAGGGTGTGCCGGGAGGTCACGAGCACCGCGTGGTGACGTGCCGGCAGCAGCGACCGGACCTGGTCTGATGTCGAGGCGTTGTCTGCCAGGATCAGGACCCTCTGCCCCTCACGTGCCAGGGCGTCAAGTTGGGACCGGTAGAGCCCTTCCCGTTCGTCCAGCGTGGGCGGGATGTGATCGGCCGCGATGCCAAGGGCTCGCAGCAGCGCCTCCAGGGCGTCATCCGGCGGGACGGGGGTCGGGTCGTAGCCGCGCAGGTTCACCATCTGCACACCCGTGAACCAACCCTTGTCGAGCGCGGCATGCCCCACGGCATAAGCGAGCGTGGTCTTGCCCACGCCCGGCAACCCCGCGACCGACCCCACCGTCGCACCCGCACTGCTTGCGGGATCGAGCAGGGACAGAACCTTGGTGATCTCGTCTTCGCGGCCGGTGAACTCCTGCGGCAGACCCGGCAGAGCGTTCAGCGCGGTCGGCACCGCCGCGTACGCCTGCACGTTGAAATTCGTGTTCTGTATCCCGCTGCCAAGCACCTGACTGCCCTCGAACGACGCCCCCGCGAAACTGCTACCCGGCCGCTGCCGCTGCCCGGGACGCTTGTCCCCTCTGGCGCCGCTCTTGCGCTTGCCTGATGTCTTCTTCGCCCCCATGCCTGCCGCCCGCGCCTCTACCGGTTGATCGTGTTGTTCTGCGTGCCGCTTCCGAGAACCTGGCTGTCGGTGAACGTCGCATTGCTGAAGTCGTTGTGCGTGCTCTGCACCGGAGCCTGGGCCTGGGCTTGCTGGACCAGAGCCTGCAACTCGGCCGCCACCTGCTGACGCTCCTCGTCGGGAAGTTGCTCCAGAAGCATCTCCAGACGGGTCTGCCAGCGGGTCACCAGAACGGTCTGCACCCGCTCTGCACCCGCACCGTCACCGGCCGACTCCAGCTCGGCCCGGGTCTGATCGAGCCGCTCGAGCTCGGCCTGCTCCCGCCCTGCCTCGCCGCGACCAAGGATCCGCGCGACACCACTGCGAATCCCCGCCCACGCGTCCGTCCCCGCCGCCTGCACGATCGCCCCGCCACCAGCCGCCGCCACCGCAATCAGTCCCTCGACCAACACGACAACACCCCCACAAAACAACGGACAAGAAGCCCAGCTTAGGACGAGACCGCCCACCCAATCAGCCGAAACAACAACCCCATGCCCGGCTGCCACGGGGCCGGCAGCCGGGAAGTCGCTTACCCGGGGCCGTCGCCCCGAAAGGTGAGGGAATCACGAAGCAGGTGCAGGGGCGCAGCTACCCGTTGCGAGCCGACGTCAGGGCTTGTACCAGGGGCGTCGTCCGCTGGTCCACCAATCCGGTGAACCGTGTGAGGGGGATCGACGACAGCTGCTACTGGGGCTCCGCCCGTACATGAACGCACAGATCAGTGCCCCATCTCAGCGTGTGGCAGGTTGTGGGGTGACTGTGGGGCGGAAGGCGCCTGTAGGTGCACATTCGCAGATCAGGACCCGAGCACCGCGCGGACTGTAAATCTACTGGCTCGGTCGAACGGTTGGCTGGGTTGCTGGCGGCTTGGGCCGGGCCGTCTGTGGGCCGTCAGAGGGCGGCCCACACCGGCCAACAACGACCGTGGACGGCCGCTCGACCCCAGGTCACCGCCGTCTCGGCGTGGATCGTTCGAGGGTCATCCGACGCCGAACAAGTTCCCGCGCAACAAGCGCCAGGAGTGGGAGGAATCCCGCTCCAACGTGACCGCCGGTAGCTGCGGAAGGCCCTGCCCGTGTGTAGACGCGAAGTGGGGCGAGAACGGCTTCAAGAGGCGGTCATGGGGAGCCATACGGGGAGCCAACCGAGACGTCCGACGGACGAGAGCGGACCACCGCGGACGGCGGCAGCGCTCGGCAGCAGGTCATACCGGGCTCCCCGACCGTCCACTCTGAGCCCACTGTTAGCTCTGCCTTAAAGGCACCATAAGGATCTCCCTCACCCGCCTTCAGCAGGCGATTTCTCGGATTCTTGGGGCTAGCTTTCTGATCACCCCCACGGGATCCCCGCACGGAGCGCCGTGCGGGACTCACCCCACGCATCAGGACCGTTCGAGGAGTTCCCCATGTCCGTACGCCGCAAGGCCGCCGGCGTCGCCGTTCTCGGTGTCGCCCCGCTCGCCCTGTCCGCGCTGGCGGCGGTGCCCGCCTCGGCGCACGGGTCGATGGGGGACCCGGTGAGCCGGGTGTCCCAGTGCTACGCGGAAGGGCCGGAGAACCCCAGGTCGGACGCCTGCAAGGCGGCTGTCGCGGCGGGCGGCACCCAAGCGCTCTACGACTGGAACGGCATCCGCATCGGCGACGCGAACGGGCGGCACCAGGAGCTGATCCCGGACGGCAAGCTGTGCAGCGCCGGCAACACCGAGTTCAAGGGGCTCGACCTGGCGCGCTCCGACTGGCCCGCGACGAGCGTGAGCGGTGGCTCGTACACCTTCAAGTACCGGGTGACCGCACCCCACAAGGGCACGTTCAAGGTGTACATCACGAAGTCGGGCTACGACTCCTCGCAGCCGCTGGGCTGGGGCGATCTCGACCTGACGCACCCGGTCGCGACGGCCACCGACCCGGTGGCCTCGGGCGGCTTCTACACGTTCTCCGGCACTCTGCCGGAGCGCTCGGGCAAGCAGCTCCTGTACGCGGTCTGGCAGCGCTCGGACAGCCCGGAAGCCTTCTACTCCTGCTCCGACGTGGCGTTCGGCGGCGCGAGCGGCGGCAAGGGCACAGGCACCGGCGGCAGCGCTCCCGCGCCCAGCGCCTCGGCGCCCTCCGAGAAGCAGATCGAGGACGGCGGTGACAAGTCGACCGTGGAGCACCACGGCCACGGTGACGACGACGCCGGTACATCGGCGGAGCCGGCCGCGAGCGCCGACACCTCCGCGGCGGCCGAGGACAGCAACGGTACGGCCGAGGGCGCCCAGGCCACCGCTGGTTCCGCGGACGCCTCGGACAACCGGCCGGAGGCCGCCGGTGCGCCCCGGAGTCTCGCCGAGACCGGCGGCGACGCCTCCACCTCGTACATCGCGATCGGCGGTGCCGCCACGCTCGCGCTCGGTGCCGCGGCGCTGTTCGCCTCCGTGCGGCGGCGCGCGACACCGGGCAGCCGGCGCGTGCGCTGAACCGCGGACGACTCCGGGGGCTGACCGGCGGCTCAGGTCGGACAGCCCCCGGCTGCGTGGCCCGCCGTCCGCGTTCCGCAGGCGCGGGACGCGGACGGACGGACGATCACGCCGGCGTGCTCGGGCGGACCACCATGGACGAGTGGTCCGCCGAGCCGGTCAGCTGAAGACCGACGCGCAGTTGGTGGTGGAAGCGTGCGCCGGGTCGAGCGCGTTCGCCACCTCGTGGTACGCGATCCGGTCGAAGACCCCGATGGCCACGTGCTCGGAGAGGTCGAGCCCGCACAGGTTCTGCAACAGGACGTTGTGGACGTCGGATCCGCTCAGGTACTCCGACTCGTACGGCGTGACCACCTCGTCGTACTTGGTGGCGATGACCGTGTAGTGGACGCCGGGGACGGTGTCGCCGCCCTCGTTGAGCTTGGTCATGAACGCGGAGCCGGCGATCTGGTCGGCGAGTCCCGGAGTCGCCGTGGACAGCAGGTTCTCCGCGCCCGGGAAGTACGGGAGCAGTTTGGTGAATCCGTTGAGGGTCGTGCCGTGGTTGTCGGGGGCGAGACCGACGAGGGCGTTCACCTTGGCGGCTCCGCCGAGGAACTTGAGGTAGTAGCGGGGCATCATGCCGCCCTGCGAGTGGCCCACCACGTCGACCTTGGCGGCGCCGGTCGCGGCGAGGACCTTGTCGACGAAGACCTGGAGCTGCGCGGCCGACTTGTCGATGGGGCCGAGGCCGTTGAACAGGGGGACGCCGGGCAGTTGCCCGTAGTCGAGGGAGAAGACGCAGTACCCGCGGCTGGTCAGGTAGGGGGCGAGGGCCAGCCAGTTGTCGATGGAGTTCCCGAAGGTCCCGTGGACGAGGACGACGGGGCGGGGGTGCGCGGTGGACGGCTTGCAGGAGTAGTTGTTCCAGCCACTGCTGGGGGCGGAATCAGCTTGTGCTGTGGCAGCGGGGACGACTGCGACCATGGCGGTCAGGAGCAGCGCGGCCAGGGGTCTGAGCACTCGCTTCCAGGGCAGCATCGGGTGATCTCCTTGCGGCTCAAGGGAGTTGTGGGGGTGTACGCCCAGTGATCCGGATCACGAGGATGCTGTTCACTCGTCAAGTTACGGTCGAGTAGCAGACGTGTGAAGTTACGCGTCAGTAAAAACTTTCAGTGATAACCAGGACGGCCGGCGTCGGTGACCGAGCGTCACCAGGTGGGCCTGATGGGACCGTAGGGCGCGATGCTCGCCAAACGTGTGTACAACGCGCGCATTTCACTCTCCCCCAGCACTTCGGCCCACGCCCGTACGGCGTCCGCGGCCGCTTCTTCGGCCGCCCGGGTGCAGGCCCATCCGAGCTCGGTGAGCACGAGGAGCCTGGCCCGCGCGTCGTCGGGGTGCGGCCGCCGCTCCACGTACCCCTTGCGGACGAGCTCCTCGGCGAGCTGACTGGCGGCCTGCTTGGTGACCCCCAGATGAGCCGCGACCTCGGTGACGGTCGCCCCGTTCGGCGCCAGCCGCGCGAAGGCGAAGCCGTGCGCGGGCCGGACCCCCTCGAACCCCCGGGCGACCACGCCTTCATGGATACGTTGCGTCAGCTCGCCGGCGGCGGCGAGCAGGGCGGCGGACAGGGCCATGGCCTCGGAGTTCTGCACGAACGCATTCAAACACCCTTGACTATTCGGTCAAGCTGCTTGACCATCGTCTCGAAGCAAGTAGTCAAGCAGCTTGACCATATTCCGAGCCCTTGGCCGGACACCCGCCGATTCTGGAGGCACCCGTGCCCGTCGTCCGTTCGTCCGAAGCCGTCGTCCACGAGGTCCACGGCGCCCGTTTCACCTCGTACGCCGCTCCCCGCAGCGGCAGCAAGGAGCTGTGCGCCTGGCGCGCGGAGATCCCCGCGGGGCATCAGGCCCCCGTGCACACCGTCAACCGCGAGGAGATCTTCCATCTCCTCTCCGGGGAACTGCTGGTCACCCTCGACGGCCGCACCGAGCGGATCACCGCGGGCGACACCGTGATCATCACGCCGGGCGCGGTCCTCGGCATCGAGAACCCGACCCAGGAGGCCGCGCTCTCCTGGGTCACCACGTCCATCGGCCTCCGGGCGGAACTGGCCGACGGCACGACCCTCACGCCGCCCTGGGCCAACTAGGGCCTGTCCGGCACGGCCTGCCCGGCACTTCCCGTCTGCCCGGAGTCTCTTACGCGGCCAGCGTCCCCGGGCCGATCACGTGCGGGCCGAACCTCGCCCGCGCCCGGTCGGCGACCTCCTCGATGCGGCGGACCTTCTCGTCGACCGGGTCGAAGGTGAGCTGATGGGAGGCCTGCTCCGCGGGGGTCAGCCCCTCGGCGCGCAGGGCGATCACACGGACCCTGGCGCGCTGGAGGCCGAGCGCCTCGTACATCCGGTACGCGGTGCCGGTCAGCGTCGAGGAGTGGGCGGTCGCCTCCTTGAGGGTGCGGTTGCGGGTGGTCGCGGAGCGGTCGGCGTACCGCACGGTGAGGGTCAGCGTGCGGCAGACCTTCTCCAGGGAGCGCAGCCGGGTGCCGAGCTCCTCGGTCGCGGAGAGTAGTGCCCGGCGATGCCGGTCGGGGTCCAACTCGTCGCTCCGGAAGGCTCGTTCGACGGCCAGAGAGCGTGAGGTGGCGTTCGGTACGACCCGGCCGCGGTCGATGCCGGACGCCTTCTCGCGCAGTTCACGGCCGGGCCGGACGCCGATGAGACGCTGCAGGGTGGACAGGGGCGCGGCCGCGACCTTGCCGATGGTGTCGAGGCCGTACTCGCACAGGGTGCGGGCGGTGGCGCCGCCGACGCCCGGCAGCGCGGCGACGGGCCGGCCGGCGAGGAACTCCGTGACGGCGTCCGGCTCTTCGGGCACCACCCGGGGCACGCCGGGCACGGCGTCCCGCAGCGCCATCCGCGCGAGCATCGGTCCGGGCCCGGCGCCGATCACGCAGTCGATCCCGTGCAGGGCGATGGCCCGCACCCGGATGAGCGAGGCGAACTCGACGGCGCCGCGCCCGAAGTACCGCTCGGCACCGCGCAGATCGAGCAGGGCGCCGTCGGGTGGCAGCGCCTCGACGACAGGGGTGAACTCCTCCAGGACGCCGAGGAGCCGGGGCAGGGCGGCCTCGTACATCGGAGGCAGCGTGAAACGTACGCAAAGGATGGTCATCCCGCACTCCCCGGGCTCTGGTGCCACAACTTCTTTCCACCCGCGGGCCCTTCGCCCGCGGGACGCAGATCGGCCCAGGGGTGCATCTCGTACCCCGTGGGCATCCGGATCGTCCGGCCCCCGGACGGACCACCGCCGCCTGACGGACCACCGCCGTCGGACGGACCACCGTCACCCGACGATCCCGGCCGCCGCGATCCCCGCGGACCGCCCGGCTCACCCGGCTCCCCTGGCCCGCCCGGCTCCCCCGCCTTCCGCGGCGCGGGTTCGGCCAGTCGCGCCGCCACCACGTCGAGGCCCCCCTCGGCGCGCAGCTCGGCCAGTTCGGCGAGGTTCCAGGCCGCCGCGCCCACCACACTGAGGCTGCGCGGGCCGCGGCGCTGCACCACTCCGCGCACGAGCAGCAGCCAGGAGTGGAAGACGGTGTGGGCGCAGGCGTCGTGGGAGTCGTCGAAGAAGGCGAGGTCGACCAGGCCCGTCCCGTCGTCCAGCGTGCTGAAGATGACCCGCTTGCCGGAGCGGATCGGCGGGGTCTGGGTGGCCGCCTTGGCACCCGCGACCAGGACCGTCTCACCGTGCCGCGCCTCACGCAGCCGACGTGCCGTGACCACGCCCAACTCCCCCAGGAACGTACGGTGGTCGTCCATCAGATTGCGCGAGGCGTCCATCGAGAGCACGCCCAGTTCGGCGCTCAGCCGCTCCGCCGGGGACAGGTCCGGCAGCCCGGCCGAGGCGGTGTTCCGCCCGCCGGACAGCGGGAGTTGGCCACCGCCGGCGCCCCGGGAGCCGCGGTGCAGTTCGGTCAGATGCAGTTGCAGATCACGGCGGTTGGCGCCGAACGCGTCCAGCGCGCCGACCTGCGCGAGCCGTTGGGCGAGCGGCCGGCTCGGCCGGGCCCGTTCCCAGAAGTCGAGCAGCGAGGCGTACGGCTGTCCGTCCGCGATCCGCGCCGCCTCGGCCTCACTGATGCCGTGCACGTCGGAGAGCGCCAGCCGGACACCCCAGCGACCGACGGGACCTACGGAACCGTCAACCCCGGACCCGGACCCGACCCCAGCCCCACTCCCACTCTCATTCCCACTCCCGGACCCGGACCCGGGCTTGGCCCCGGCCCCGGTCCTGGACTTAGGCCCAAGCCCCGACCCCGACCCCGACCCCGGCCCCACTCCCACTCCCGCTCCCGCCCCAAGCCCCGACCCCGACTCCACTCCCGCCCCAGACCCCGCCTCGGACCCGGCCCCCAACCCCGACTCGGACACCAGTTCGATCCGATGGGCGACCGCCGACCGGTTCACGTCCAACGGCAGGATCGGCACCCCGCGCCGCCGCGCGTCCGCCAGCAGCAGCCGCTTCGGGTACATCCCGGGGTCGTGCGTGAGCAGCCCCGCGTAGAAGGCGGCCGGATGGTGAGCCTTCAGCCACGCCGACTGGTACGTCGGTACGGCGAAGGCGACGGCGTGCGCCTTGCAGAAGCCGTACGACCCGAAGGCCTCGACGATCTCCCAGGTGCGCGCGATGATCTCGGCGTCGTACCCCTTCACCGCCGCGTGCTGCGCGAACCAGAACCGGATGCGCCCCTGCGACTCGGGGTCGGACAGCCCGCGTCGCACCCGGTCCGCCTCGTCGCGTCCGCAGCCGGTCATGATGTCGACGATGTCGATGATCTGCTCGTGGAAGACGACGACTCCGTACGTCTCCTTCAGCGGCCCCTCCAGATCGGGGTGCGGGTAGCGGACCGGCGCCCGGCCGTGCCGCGCCTCGATGAACGGCCGCACCATGTCGGCGGCGACCGGCCCCGGCCGGAAGAGCGAGATGTCGACGACGAGGTCGTGGAAGGTCGCGGGCTGAAGCCGTCCGACCAGGTCGCGCTGGCCCGGCGACTCGATCTGGAAGCAGCCCAGCGTCTCGGTGGACTGGATCAGCCGGTACGTCGCCGGGTCGCCCGGCGCCACCGCGTCGATGTCCGGCCGGTCCCCCGTGGCCCGCTCCACCTCGGCCACCGCGTGCGCCATCGCGGACTGCATCCGCACGCCCAGCACGTCGAGCTTGAGCAGACCGAGGTCCTCGACGTCCTCCTTGTCGAACTGCGACATCGGCAGACCCTCGCCGCTGGTCGGCACGACCGGCGTACGGGCGAGCAGGGAGGCGTCGGAGAGGAGCACCCCGCACGGGTGCATGGCGATACCGCGCGGGAGGGCGTCGAGGGATTCGACGAGGTCCCACAGCTTGCCGTATCTGTCCTTCTTCCCCGCCAGCTCACGCAGTTCGGGGAGTTCGTCCATGGCCGCGCGGGCGTCACGGGCCCGGATGTGCGGGAAGGCCTTGGCGATCCGGTCGATCTCGGCCGGGTCCAGCGAGAGGGCGGCGCCCACATCGCGGACGGCGTGCCGGACGCGGTAGGTCTCGGGCATGGAGACGGTCGCGACCCGCTCGGTGCCGAACCGGCCGATGATCGCGCGGTAGACCTCCAGCCGGCGTGCGGACTCCACGTCGATGTCGATGTCGGGCAGCACCGGGCGGCGCTTGGACAGGAAGCGTTCCATCAGCAGCCGGTGCTCGACGGGGTCCGCGTGCGCGATGCCGAGGAGGTGGTTGACCAGGGAGCCGGCCCCGGAGCCGCGCGCGGCGACCCGGACGCCCATCTTCCTTACGTCGTCCACGACCTGAGCGACCGTCAGAAAATAGGAGGCGAAGTTGTGGTGGGCGATGATGTCCAGCTCGTGGTGCATCCGTTCCCAGTACGCGCGCCGGCCGGCGTAGCCGCGCCGCACCATGCCCGCCGCCGCCCGGGAGGCGAGGACGCGCTGGGCGGTGCGCCGGTCCGCGCCGACGAGCCGCGGTTCGGGGAAGTGCACGCCACCGATACCGAGGTCGTCCTCGGGGTCGACGCGGCAGGCGGCGGCGGTGGCCCGGGTCTGTTCGAGCAGCCGGTGCGCGGTGTCACGGCGGTAGCCCGCCGCCTCGACGATCCGTTCGGCGGCGGCCAGCATGGCGGCCTCGTCCTTGAGCCAGGCCTCACCGGAGTCCAGCTCGCGCCGGGGGTCGACGGGGACGAGCCGGCGGGCGGCGTCCAGGACGTCGGCGACCGGGCCGAGGCCCGCGTCGGCGTACCGGACGGCGTTGCTGAGCACGGGACGCACCCGCTGCTCGGCGGCGAAGCCGACCATGCGGGCGGCCAGACGCAGGGAGCCGGGGCCGGTGCCCTGACGGCCGTGCCAGACGGCTTCGAGGCGCAGGGCGTCGCCGTAGATCTCCCGCCAGGGCGCGAGCAGCGCGGCCGCGCGGTCGGGGCGGCCCGCGGCGAGTGCGCGGCCGACGTCGGAGGCGGGGCCGAGCAGTACGGTCAGGCCTTCGGCGTGGTTGTCGGACCAGGGCAGCAGCGGGGGGCCGTCCGCCTTGCCGCCCGCATGCGTCGCCGTGACGATTCTGCAGAGGTCGGCCCAGCCGGCGGCGCCGTCCCGGGCGAGAAAGGTCGCCCGGGGTGTCGACTCGTCGATGAAGGCACCCCCGCGCACCGGAGTGCGGCGCCGCTCCCCCCGTATGGGCTCCCCGACCGCCAGGTCCACGCCGAACAGCGGGCGGATGCCCGCCTTCGCGCAGGCCTTGGCGAACCGGACCGAGCCCGCGAGGGTGTCCCGGTCGGTGAGCGCGAGGGCGTCCATGTCCCGCTCGGCGGCGCGCTCGGCGAGTCGCCCCGGGTGCGAGGCCCCGTACCGCAGGGAGAACCCGGAGGCGGTGTGCAGATGCGTGAATCCCGGCACGCACACCTCCCGACCTGTGAGCCTTTACCGGCCCTCGAACACTTGTTCCCAATTACCTCACCCCCACCATAGACCAATTCTCGAACACTTGTACGACAACTGCTCGGACCCGGCCCCACCTGCGCAAACACCGGCCGGCACAGGCCGCGGGGCCGGCCGGAGGAGCGCCCCCTCCGGCATGGGGCTCCCCGGCCGGGAACCCGAGAGCCCCGCCACCCGCGACACGCGCGGGGACGGGGCTCCGTCTTCCCGGGGAGGCCGGGACGGGAAGGCCGTCAGCCGATCTGGGCCCCGAAGGCCGAGAGCGCCTCGGGCGCCGGCTGGAAGAACGTCTCGCCGCCCGCGGTGCAGTCACCGCTGCCGCCGGAGGTGAGGCCGATGGCGGTGTCGCCGGAGAAGAGCGAGCCGCCGCTGTCGCCGGGCTCCGCACAGACGTCGGTCTGGATGAGACCGTTGACGACATCGCCGTTGCCGTAGTTCACGGTGGCGTCCAGACCCTTGACCGTGCCGTCGTGGACATGGGTCGTGGAGCCGCTGCGGGTCACCTTCATGCCGACGGTGGCGTCACCCGCCTTGGTGATGGGCTGCGTGGAGCCGTTGTAGAGGTCGACCTCGCTCGGGTGGTCCGTGGTCGCCGTGTACTTGACCAGGCCGAAGTCGTTGTCGGGGAAGCTGGACTGCTCGTTCGTGCCGATCTCCTTGCCGCCGGAGTCCGACCAGGTGGAGATCTCCGCGGTGCAGTGCCCGGCGGTGATGAAGTACGGATGGCCGCCCTTGACCACGTTGAAGCCGAGCGAACAGCGCCCGCCGGAACCGCTGATGGCGTCACCACCGGCGATGAAGGGTTTGAACTCACCCTGGGTGCGCTTGAGTTCAGCCTTGGCTCCGAGACCGTCGACGACCTTGGTGAGTCTGGTCCACTCGGCTCCGGAGACCGTGCGGTCGGCGGTGACGACGACCTTGTCGGTCCGCGGGTCGGTCGCCCAGGACGTACCGGGGATGGCCGCGTCCTTCTTGAGCGTGGTGCGGGCGCCGGCCAGCTCGGCGAGGGAGTTCTCGACGATCCTGGCCCTGGCGCCCGCGACCGTGACGGTTTCGGCCGCGGCCCTGTCGAGCACGTTGACGACGAGGTGCCGGGACTTCGCGTCGTAATACGTTCCCGCGGCGTCGGCGCCCAGGTCCTCGCCGAGGTCCGAGGCGAGCTTTCCGGCCGCCGTGACGGAGAGAGTGTGCGGAGCGGGACTCCTCGGGACCTCGCTCGCGTTCGCAGTCTGGAAGGTGACTCCGGCGACGACCAGTGCGGCGATGCCCGCACCCGTCATGAGGGCATGCCTCTTCGATACGCGTCGGTGCTTCAACTCACGTCCTCCTGTGGGGGGTCGGTCCGGGCGGTTGTGGGGACCTCCGGGACCTGAAGGCGTACGACATGGGCGCTGAGCACGGTGGAAAAGTCCGTACCGTCGCGTCCATGCCAGTTGTTCCTCGACCCACTATTCCGAGACGCACAGGGAACACACAAGGTCGACTTCAGGACTCCTGTACGACAACAGCCGTACGCACCGTACGCTCTGACTGTCCGTGGTCACGCCCGTGGATTCGCACTGCAAACACCGCGTCTACATCACACCGTCACGATCGACGGGACCCCGGCCTGTCTTGATATCGCCCCCAGGTGGAGCGATTCCAAGAAGGCTCGCCCGTAAGGCGGTTGCATCCGCACCGGTTGCTCCGCCCGGCGGACTACTCGGACCCGGTCGGCCGCTGTCCGGACTGGGCCCGTTCCAGGAAGCGCAGCAGTTCGACCGGGAAGGGCAGGACGAGAGTGGAGTTCTTCTCGGCGGCGACGGCCACGACCGTCTGCAGCA
>NZ_JBHYXD010000049.1:0-12255 GCF_042751995.1 Streptomyces sp. NPDC059371
CTCTGAGTGGCGCCCCGCCGCCGCCGCGGGGGGCTGTCGGTGGGGGGGGGGGGGGGGCCGGGCCCAACCCCGCCGGCGGGGCGCCCGCCCCCCCCCCCCGGGCCCCCTTCGACGTTATGCGCGGGGACCGCCGCACCCCCGGTGAAGGGGGGCGGGACGACGGCGGTCCCCGCGAGGGACGCGGGCCGGGTCAGGACCGGGCTTGCGCGTCCTAGGCGTCCATGGAGGTCCGGGAGCCGCTCCGGAGGTCCTTGGCGCCGTTCGCCGCCGGCCGGGCGGGGAGCCGCTCCCGCCCTGCCGACACCCACTAATGTGCCGGACCCGTGTTAAGCGGGTGCTGCGCGGACGTGACGCGCTCGTACCACTTCCGCGAAGTTCACCCCGGCCGGAGCCGGAAGATCCACACGGATCCGGCACTTCGAGCGAAAATCCTGCTCAGGCCCGGGACGGGGTCAGGCCCTGATGCCGCCCTTGGCCAGGAAGGACAGCAGGTCCTGCCGGCTGACGACACCGGTGGGCTTGCCCTCGACGAGCACGATCGCCGCGTCGGCACCGCCGAGCACGGACATCAGGTCAGCGACCGGCTCACCGGAACCGACCTGGGGCAGCGGCGACGACATGTGCTTCTCCAGCGGGTCCTCCAGGGAGGCCCGCTTGGTGAACAGCGCGTCCAGGAGCTCGCGCTCCACGACCGACCCGATGACCTCGGCGGCCATCACGTCCGGGTGACCGGCGCCCGGCTTGACGATCGGCATCTGCGAGACGCCGTACTCGCGCAGCACCTCGATGGCCTCGCCGACGGTCTCCTCCGGGTGCATGTGCACCAGCGAGGGGATCGAGGCGCCCGCCTTGTCGTTCAGGACGTCGGCGACACGGGCGCTCGGGCCGGTGTCCTCCAGGAAGCCGTAGTCGGCCATCCACTCGTCGTTGAAGATCTTGCTGAGGTAGCCGCGGCCGCTGTCGGGGAGCAGCACGACGACGACGTCGTCGGGGCCGAGCCGCTCGGCGACCCGCAGTGCGGCCACGACGGCCATGCCGCAGGAGCCGCCGACGAGCAGCCCCTCCTCCTTGGCCAGGCGGCGCGTCATCTGGAAGGAGTCCTTGTCGGACACCGCGACGATCTCGTCCGCGACCGTACGGTCGTACGCGGTCGGCCAGAAGTCCTCACCGACGCCCTCGACGAGGTAGGGCCGGCCCGAGCCGCCCGAGTACACGGACCCCTCGGGGTCGGCGCCGACGACCTGCACCTTGCCGTCGCTGGCGTCCTTCAGATACCGGCCGGTGCCGGAGATCGTGCCGCCGGTGCCGACACCCGCGACGAAGTGCGTGATCTTCCCCTCGGTCTGCTCCCACAGCTCGGGGCCGGTCGAGTGATAGTGCGAGAGGGGGTTGTTCGGGTTGGAGTACTGGTCGGGCTTCCAGGCGCCCGGGGTCTCCCGCACGAGCCGGTCGGAGACGTTGTAGTACGAGTCCGGGTGCTCCGGGTCGACGGCGGTGGGGCAGACCACGACCTCGGCCCCGTACGCGCGCATGACGTTGATCTTGTCCGTGGAGACCTTGTCGGGGCAGACGAAGATGCACCTGTACCCCTTCTGCTGCGCCACGATCGCGAGGCCGACACCGGTGTTGCCACTGGTCGGCTCGACGATCGTGCCGCCGGGCTTGAGCGCGCCGCTCTCCTCCGCGGCCTCGATCATGCGCAGGGCGATGCGGTCCTTCACGGATCCGCCGGGGTTGAAGTACTCGACCTTCGCCAGGACGGTCGCCTGGATGCCCGCGGTCACGTTGTTGAGCCTCAACAGCGGGGTGTTGCCGACGAGACTGATCATCGAGTCGTGGAATTGCACCGTTGTCTCCGGAGCTACGTTTTCAACAGGAATGGTCCCGTCAGCCTACGGCCCTGCGCAGGCGTTCACCCGCAGTTGAGATTGGCCCACCCGCACTTCGGGGCAAGCAGTGGTTGTACGGCTACAGGAGGTGGCGGCGAGGAATGACGAGCATGTCGAGGGCGAGGGTGGCCCGGCGGATCGCCGCGGGCGCGGCGTACGGCGGGGGCGGCATCGGGCTGGTGGGTGCGGCGGCCGTCGGTCTGGTGCTGGCCGAGGTGCAGTTCGTGAAGCGGCATGTGAACAACGGACACGCTCCCTACGCCCCGCGCGCCGACGGTCTTTACGGGTACGACTACACCGGCGCCTCTCCTGACGAACCCCCGCTGCGGCTGACGATGCTCGGCGACTCGACGGCCGCCGGCCAGGGAGTGCGCAGGGCCCGCCAGACGCCGGGCGCGCTGCTGTCCTCGGGGCTCGCGGCGGTGGCCGAGCGGCCGGTGGAGCTGTGCAATGTGGCGCTGCCCGGTGCCCAGTCGGACGACCTGGACCGTCAGGTCGCGCTCGCCCTCACGGACACGTCCCGGCTGCCCGACGTCTGCGTGATCATGATCGGTGCGAACGACGTGACGCACCGGATGCCGCCGACGCGCTCCGTACGTCATCTGTCCGCGGCGGTACGCCGGCTGCGCACGGCCGGTGCGGAGGTGGTCGTCGGCACCTGTCCCGACCTGGGCACGGTCGAGCAGGTCCAGCAGCCGCTGCGGTGGCTGGCGCGGCGCGCGTCCCGCCAGCTCGCCGCCGCCCAGACGATCGGGACGGTCGAGCAGGGCGGCCGTACGGTGTCGCTGGGCGACCTGCTGGGCCCCGAGTTCGAGGCGAACCCGCGCGAGCTGTTCGGGCCGGACCACTACCACCCCTCGGCCGAGGGGTACGCGACGGCCGCCATGGCCCTGCTGCCCACCGTCTGCGCGGCGCTGGGCCTCTGGCCGGCCGAGGAGGAGCGGCCCGACGTCTCGCGTCACGAGGGGTTCCTGCCGGTCGCCCGCGCCGCGGCGGAGGCCGCTTCCGAGCCCGGCACCGAGGTCGCTGCCGCTATGCCCACGGGGCCCCGTGGCCCCTGGGCCCTCCTGAAGCGCCGCCGCCGCCAACGCCTCCCGGCCACAGACCCGGCCCCCACCCCGTCCAACTGACCCCGACGGCTCCCGCCCGGGCACTTCAGGCCCGTCCCCGGCCGCGGGCGCATGGGGCCTGGCCGCGCAGTTCCCCGCGCCCCTGGCCCTCTCGACCCGACCGGCACCGAAATCCGGACCAGGTCGGGGCCGTACCCGGCTGCGGGTGCGTGGGGGCCGGCCGCGCAGTTCCCCGCGCCCCTGGCTCTGCCACCCAGCCCGGCACCGAATGCCCAGCCCCGATCCGGGCAGGCCCGTAGCCGGGTGCGGCTCCATGGGGGCGGGCCGCGCAGTTCCCCGCGCCCCTGGGCATCCGACCGCGACCGGCGGATCAAGCCGACGCCCGGGAGAGCCCAGCCCCTCCGGCCGGCGGAAAGATTCAGCCCCTCCGGCGATTGAGGAGCGGGGTCCGGGGCGAAGCCCCGAGGGGGCGAAGCCCCGAGGCGGTCACCCGGACGCGGGCCACCTCTTCAGACCGGCCCCGCGCAGCTCACCCCCAAGGCGCCCCCGCCAGCAAAAAGCAAGCGCTTAGAAAAGTGCGGCCGGTGTCACACCCCCGCACCGGTGACCTCGACGGTACGTACGGGTAACTTCCCAAGCAGCCCTGCACACTTCCCGTACGCCAATGGAGCCGTGATGCCCGAAGCCGTGATCGTCTCAGCCGCCCGCTCCCCGATCGGCCGCGCCTTCAAGGGCTCTCTGAAGGACGTGCGCCCCGACGACCTGACCGCCACGATCATCCAGGCCGCCCTCGCCAAGGTCCCCGAGCTGGACCCGAAGCTCATCGACGACCTGATGCTCGGCTGTGGCCTCCCCGGCGGCGAGCAGGGCCACAACCTCGGGCGCACCGTGGCCGTGCAGATGGGCATGGACCACCTCCCGGGCTGCACCATCACCCGCTACTGTTCCTCGTCCCTGCAGACCTCCCGCATGGCCCTGCACGCCATCAAGGCGGGCGAGGGCGACGTCTTCATCTCGGCGGGCGTCGAGATGGTGTCGCGGTCCGTCAAGGGCACCTCCGACGGCATGCCCGACACCCACAACCCCCTCTTCGCCGACGCCGAGGCCCGCACCCTCGACGTCGCGCAGTCGGAGGGTTCGGCCTGGCACGACCCGCGCGAGGACGGCCTGATCCCGGACGCGTACATCTCGATGGGCCAGACCGCCGAGAACCTGGCCCGCCTCAAGGGCGTCACCCGCCAGGACATGGACGAGTTCGGCGTGCGCTCGCAGAACCTCGCCGAGGAAGCCATCAAGAACGGCTTCTGGGCGCGCGAGATCACCCCGGTCACGACCCCGGACGGAACGGTCGTCAGCAAGGACGACGGCCCGCGTGCGGGTGTGACGCTGGAGGCCGTCCAGGGCCTCAAGCCGGTCTTCCGCCCCGACGGCCTGGTCACCGCCGGCAACTGCTGCCCGCTGAACGACGGCGCCGCCGCCCTCGTGATCATGTCCGACACGAAGGCCCGCGAGCTCGGCCTGACCCCGCTCGCCCGCATCGTCTCGACCGGCGTCACCGGCCTGTCCCCCGAGATCATGGGCCTCGGCCCGGTGGAGGCCAGCAAGCAGGCGCTCAGCCGTGCCGGCCTCACCGTCGACGACATCGACCTGTTCGAGATCAACGAGGCCTTCGCCGCCCAGGTGATCCCGAGCGCCCGTGACCTCGGCATCCCGCTGGACAAGCTGAACGTGAACGGCGGCGCCATCGCCATCGGCCACCCCTTCGGCATGACCGGCGCCCGCATCACCGGCACGCTCATCAACAGCCTCCAGTTCCACGACAAGCAGTTCGGCCTGGAGACCATGTGCGTCGGCGGCGGTCAGGGCATGGCGATGGTCATCGAGCGTCTGAGCTGACAGCGATGACCCGTTACCGTGACGGGATTTGAACCCAGCGTGAGCGAATCGGCCCAGAAGCCCGGAACCACCGGGCCTCTGGGCCGATTTGTGATCCAATCCCATCCAAGATGTGACCTATGTCCCCCTGGAAGGGTATTTCCGCAGGTCAGATGCACTGCACAGCTAAACCCGAGGCCCAAAGTCCTGTCCTATTCGTGACGTTACGCACTGACAGTTTGATGGTTCGCCCTTCAAGCTGATGTAGGAAGTCGGGGGCCGACTTTGAACCGGGAGTACGTCAGTGAGCGCCATGCCGATTGCTCTGCTGCTCGCCACCGCCGCAAGTGCGGCCGTGGGCGTCGCCGTTCTGCGCACCCTGTGGGGTGTGCGTCGGCAGGTGGCAGCCCTGCACAGCGAACTCGTCGCGAGCCGTGCCGGCGCGGCACGGGCTCTCGTGCCCGCCGCGCGCGCATCCTCCGACGCGGACGAGATACGCGCGGCCGTGGCCGATGCGCTGGCCGAGGAGCGGGAGCGGGAGCTCGCCGAGGCGCGGGCCTTCTGGGCCGCCCAGGAGGCGCGTGACGCCTCCGACGCGCCGTCGCTGCTCGGACTGCCGGACAGTGAGCTGTTCCTGCCGCGCCACTCCGACTTCGTGGGTCTCGACCACCTGGAGCCGGTGACCGAGTCCGGCACGGACCTGGAGGACTTCCACCCGAGCGGTACCGCCGGCGACTCCCCGGAACTCGCCGCGGCCCGCCGCCGTCACCCCTCGCACCCGGACTTCGTCCCGGTCCAGTCACCGGTGGTCAGCGACCACGAACGCACGGTGGCCCGCCTGGAGGAGCTCGCCGAGTCCCGTACGGAACTGGCGGACGTCCGCCCCGGCCCGCTCGGGACCCTCGACGTCTACGTCTTCGCCGACGGCACGACCCTGTGCATGACCCCGGGCCACCGCGAGACCGCGCAGCGGCTCGCCGCCGCGCTGACGGCGGGTGAGGCCCCGGTCCTGCTCGGCGGCTCCGGCGTCTCGGGCGCGTACGCGCTGACCTTCTCCTTCGGCGAGGAGAGCGTCTACATCCTGGCGGACCGCGTCATAGCGTCGCTGTAGCGTCCGCCCCCGGGGACGGGCCGCACGGCACCCCGCGCGCCGGAGTCGACCGAGCTGGTCAGACCCCGGCGCGTTTCTGTGCCTCGGCCACGAGCGTGACCGCTTCGGCCAGTTCCTCGTCGTTCTTCAGTACGAGGGCCAAGTCGTGCGCGGCGACCGTGATTTGGTCGGCGGCGGCGAACATCCCGGCGTCGGGCATCTCCCGGGGCTCCCCCGACGGGTCCTCGACCCGCTGGGTGCGCAGCGCGAACTCCCTGGCCAGCCCCAGTGCCTCGGCCGCTGCACTGCGTTGCAGGCGGCTCTGCGGAGCGGCTCGCAACCGGTCGGCGAAGTGGTCCACGGCTCGGGTCAACGGCGTCGTATCCAGCACGCCGCGAGACTACGCGCAGCGGCGGGACTGTTGCCAACAACCCAACCCTCAGGCACGGTGGCGTGAAGGACCGGCTTACATCCCCTTTGCGTTCGGAGGCGCCGATGTCCCAAGTCTTCTCCGAGGAGACCCATCGCAACCTGCTCGCCCGCATCCCCCATTGCACCGGTCGTGAGATCTCCGACTGGCTTCGCACCGTCGACGAAGGCCCCGCCCTCTTCCGCTTCGAGGAGAAGGTGAGCTGGCTCCGCGCCGAACACGACCTCGCGTACGGCCACGCCAAAGCGATCATCCACGAGTACGACCTGAGGAGGGCCGCGCGCAAACTGCTGTGAGCGCGCACCACCGAGACGACCACCGGCCGACGACACGCACGCGACGACCGGCACCCATGACGAAGGGCCCGCGAACTGGTGGTTCGCGGGCCCTTCACATCAGCTGACGGCCTGTCCGGCCGTCGGCGACTAGTCTCTGCCGCTGAAGATGGCGACCAGCCGCAGCATCTCGACGTAGATCCACACGAGGGTCATGGTCAGGCCGAACGCGGCCAGCCAGGCCTCGTCCTTCGGCGCACCGTAGGTGATGCCGTCCTCGATCTGCTTGAAGTCGAGGGTCAGGAAGAACGCGCCGAGCAGGATCGCCAGGATGCCGACGGCGATGCCCAGCGGGCCGCTGCTGCGCAGTCCGCCGTCGGGGGCGACCCCGAAGGCGACCAGCAGGAGGTTCACCGCCATGACGGCGATGAAGGCGATGGCGATGGTGATGCCGATGCGCGCGTACCGGGCGGTGACGCGGATCCAGCCCGCCTTGTAGACGAGGAGGGTGGCGCCGGCGACCGCCATGGTGCCGAGCACGGCCTGGAAGGGCGCGCCGTGCCACTGCGAGTTGTACATCTCGCTGATGACACCGAGGAAGACGCCCTCGAAGGCGGCGTACCCGATGATCAGCGCGGGCGAGGCGGCGCGCTTGAAGGACTGCACGATCGCGAGGACGAAGGCCACCAGGCCGGAGCCGATGGCCAGGCCGTAGCTCGTGCTGGAGACCGGCAGCAGTGCCCAGGCCAGGACGGCGCCGACGACGACCGTGCCGAGCGTCATGGCCGAACGCATGACGACGTCGTCCATCGTCATACGGCCGGTGGTGACCGGGGCCTGCGGCGGAGCGCCCTGCTGGAGGCCCTGCTGTGCGTAGGGGTTCTGCGCGTACGGGTTCTGCGCGTAGGGGGTGCCGCCCTGCTGGGCGTACGGGTTCCCCTGCGTGCCGACAGCGGGTCCCCCGGCCTGCGGCGCCGCGTTGAAGCCCGCGTAGCCGTTGTCGCGGCTGAACCCCCGTCGCGAGAAGACCGGGTTACTGCTCCTCATTTCACTCCTCCATGGCCATCATGCGTGGCCTTGGCCTCAAGGGTAATGGGTAGGCAAAGGAATGACCCTAGTGCTTGAGGAGGATCTTTCCCTCGTTGTGCCACCGTACGCGTGTGCCCCCTGCTACGCCCGCACTGGTACGAAGCCGTGACACCGCTCTTCGCGGCAGCGGCTCGCGGTGCTCACGCGGGGAAGCCCGTACAGCCCTCCACGAGGTCCACCGCGGCCGCGCGCGGGCTCGCGATCCGCTCCGGACGGGCCGGCCGGACGCGGTCCTCGAAGGGAGTCGCCGCGGTGGTGCACATCGCCCAGCCTCCCCCTCCATGTTCGCTCAGTGAAACTTCCTTCGCCTCGCCCCGGGGCGGCGAACACCCACCGCCGGGAAACGGCTGCCAACGGGCGAGCGGGGTGCCGCGAAGAGGGCGGTGGCGAGGGAGGAATGCAGCCGGCGGGCCACGCTCGGAGAGTTCCGACTGTGGCCCGCGTCCTGCTGTCACAGGGGCGGAAAGTGCCCGGAACCGGACTTGAACCGGTACGCCCGCGAGGGGCAGCGAGGTTTAAGCTCGCCGTGTCTGCATTCCACCATCCGGGCAGACCATGGGCTCCGCATCGAGGTTCCGAGCCTATCGGGGCGCATCCCCCGAACAGCGGGCGTGCGTACCGATGTTGTCTTATTTTATTGACGTCTGAGGGTGCATCAGTACGCCGCACAGGCCGTCAGCACTTGCCAACAGCCTCCCGGACCCGCGCAGGGCGCGTACGGGGATTGACGGAATTTCACCGTCCGAACGCGATCACGCCGAGCCCCGGACCAGGTCCCGGGCCGGCTCGCGGGAGTGCGGCCGTGCGCCGCGCGCTCCCCGGCGGCGACCCGGACGGCTCTCAGGGCGTTCCGTCATACCCAGGTATGACACGGCGGCTCGCGGTCCGACCCGAGGCTGCCCCCGGAACCGGAACAGCGGGTGACTACAGGGCGCGGATCGGCACGGACGATGGAACACGTCCCCAGCAATGTCCTCGTCCCGACAGGAGCACCCTCCCGTGACCACCACTCCCCTCGCCGGCACAAGCACCGCGGTCGCAGCCCGCGCCACGGAACTGTCGAAGGTCTACGGGCAGGGCGAGACCCAGGTGGTCGCGCTCGACCGGGTCAGCGTCGACTTCCGGCAGGCCGAGTTCACCGCGATCATGGGCCCCTCGGGGTCGGGCAAGTCCACGCTGATGCACTGCGTGGCGGGCCTCGACACCTTCTCCTCCGGCTCGGTGCGCATCGGCGACACCGAACTCGGCTCCCTGAAGGACAAGCAGCTCACCAAGCTGCGCCGGGACAAGATCGGCTTCATCTTCCAGGCGTTCAACCTGCTGCCGACGCTGACGGCCCTGGAGAACATCACGCTCCCGATGGACATCGCGGGCCGCAAGCCCGACAAGGAGTGGCTGGACACCGTCATCAAGATGATCGGCCTCGCGGACCGGCTGAGCCACCGTCCCTCCCAGCTCTCCGGCGGCCAGCAGCAGCGCGTCGCCGTCGCCCGCGCCCTCGCCTCCCGCCCGGAGATCATCTTCGGCGACGAGCCGACCGGAAACCTCGACTCGCGCTCGGGCGCGGAGGTCCTCGGCTTCCTGCGCAACTCCGTACGCGAACTCGGCCAGACCGTGGTGATGGTGACGCACGACCCGGTGGCCGCCGCCTACGCGGACCGGGTCGTCTTCCTCGTGGACGGACGGATCGTCGACGAGGTGCACGAGCCGACCGCCGACTCGGTCCTCGACCGCATGCGGAACCTTCCCGGGGGAAACCCCCGGACCCCCGAATTCGACGGCAAGAACCACACGAGCTGACGCGGGCCGAACGCTCCCGACGCGCCCCCACTCCTCGTACACCTGGACTGAGACACACCATGTTCCGTACCGCCTTGCGCAACGTGTTCGCGCACAAGGCCAGACTCCTGATGACCGTGCTCGCCGTCCTCCTCGGCGTCGCCTTCGTCTCCGGGACCCTGGTCTTCACCAACACCATCTCGGACGCCTACCAGAAGAGCTCCGCCAAGGGCTTCGACCAGGTCGACGTCGCCATCCGCCCGGAGAGCGCGGCCGACTCGGGCGACACCATCGGCAGGACGCACAAACTGACGCGGTCCCTTCTCGACAAGGCCGCCCAGGTTCCGGGGGCCGCCTCCGCGATCGGTGTCGTCGACGGCTTCACCGCCATCGCCGACAAGGACGGCAAGCTCGTCGGCGGCGGCTTCCAGTCGCAGGGCGGCAACTTCTGGGGCGACAAGGACCCCCGCTATCCCCTGACGGCCGGGCACGCGCCGCACGGCACCGGCGAGATCGCGATCGACACCGAGACCGCGAGGCGGGCCGGCTACAAGGTCGGCGACACCGTACGTCTGTCGGTCGACGGCCCCGTCCTGAAACCCGTCGTCGCCGGCGTCTTCAGCACCGACGACGGCAACGTGGCCGCGGGCGGCAGCCTCGCCCTGTTCGACACGGCGACCGCGCAGCGGCTGTTCCACTCGGCCGGCTCCTACGACGAGATCGACGTGAGGGCCGCGCCGGGCACCAGCCAGAACGCGTTGCGCGAGGCGCTCGACGCCGTCGTACCGAAGGACACCGCCTCCACCGTCACCGGCCGGCAGCTCGCCGACGACCAGGCCGAGCAGATCTCCGCGGCGATGAGCGGCATGAAGACGGGCCTGCTCGTCTTCGCCGGGATCGCGCTGTTCGTCGGCACGTTCATCATCGCCAACACCTTCACCATGCTGGTCGCCCAGCGCACCAAGGAACTGGCACTGCTGCGCGCCGTCGGCGCCTCCCGCCGCCAGGTCACCCGGTCGGTGCTGATCGAGGCGTTCGTGGTCGGCGCGGTGGCGGCCGTCGGCGGGCTCGCCGCGGGCATCGGCATCGGTGCCGCGATGCGCTCCCTGATGGGCACGCTCGGCGCCACGGTGCCGGACGGCCCGCTGGTCGTCTCGCCCGGCACCGTCGCCACGGCGCTGCTCGTCGGCGTCCTCGTCACGATGCTGGCCGCTTGGCTGCCCGGCCGGCGCGCCGCGAAGATCCCGCCGGTCGCCGCGATGAGCAGCCTCCACGCGAAGGCGACGACGAAGTCCCTGGTCCTGCGGAACACGATCGGCGCCCTGCTCGCGGCCGCGGGTGTCGCCGTGGTCCTCTACGCCACGACGATGGACGGATCGGACGGCCAGGCCCCGATGGGTCTCGGCGCCGTGCTGCTCATCATCGGCGTCTTCGTCCTCACCCCGCTGCTGTCCCGGCCGCTGATCGCCGCGGCGGCACCGGTCCTGCGGATCTTCGGGATCTCCGGCAAGCTGGCCCGGCAGAACTCGGTGCGCAATCCGCGCCGCACCGCCGCCACCGCCTCCGCGCTGATGATCGGTCTCACGCTGATCACCGGCATGACGGTGATGGCCGGCAGCCTGCAGAAGTCGATCGACAAGATGGCCGGTTCGGCGATCAAGGCGGACTACGTCGTGTCGATGGCGAACGGCAACTCCCTCTCCCCGGACGTCGAGAAGAAGCTCGCCGCGGTCGACGGGGTCACCGACATCAGCCCGCTGCGCAACGCGCCCTCCCGCATCGACCGGAAGACGGAGTTCCTGACCGGCGTCAACGGCCCGGCCATCGGCAAGCTCACCGAACTCGACGTCACCGACGGCGCCTTCGAGGTCGGCGGCACCCGGGTCGTGGTCGACTCGGACACGGCGAAGTCCCATGGCTGGAAGGCCGGTTCGCGCTTCCAGGTCTCGTACGAGGACGGTGCGAAGGAACGCCTGACCGTCGCCGGGGTCTACGAGGGCAACGAGATGATCCAGGGCATCATCCTCGACACCGCCGCGCTCTCCCCGCACCAGCGGGACACCTCCGACATGCAGGTCATGGTGAAGACGGCGGGCGGCGCCTCGGCCGCGGCCAAGGACAAGCTGGAGAAGGCCCTCGGCGACAACCCCGCCGTCAAGGTCCAGGACAGGCAGGACATCTCCGACGGCATCGCCCAGATGTTCACGCTGATGCTGAACATGCTCTACGGCCTGCTGGCGATGGCGGTGATCGTCGCCGTCCTCGGCGTCATCAACACCCTCGCGATGTCGGTCTTCGAGCGCTCGCAGGAGATCGGGATGCTCCGCGCGATCGGCCTGGACCGCAAGGGCATCAAGCGGATGGTCCGTCTGGAGTCCCTGGTCATCTCGCTCTTCGGCGGTGTCCTCGGCATCGGTCTCGGCGTCTTCTTCGGCTGGGCGGCGGGCGAGTTGCTGGGCAGCAGGATGTCGACGTACGAACTCGTCCTGCCCTGGGGCCGGATGGCGCTCTTCCTGCTGCTCGCGGCGACCGTCGGCGTCCTGGCCGCGCTCTGGCCGGCCCGCCGGGCGGCCCGCCTGAACATGCTGACCGCGATCAAGTCCGAGTAGCTCCGGGCAGCCGGACAGCGCGAACGGGCCGGAGCGACGGCCCTGGTGAGACAGGGGGAGGGGGGGGGGCCCCCCGTCGGCGCGCGGCCCCCGCCCCACCGCGACGAGCCCGCCGGCGGCGCCGCGGAGTCGACGCCCCCCGCCCCCGC
>NZ_JBHYXD010000049.1:12265-15910 GCF_042751995.1 Streptomyces sp. NPDC059371
GGCGCCCGGGCCGCGGTGGGGGGGGGGGGGGGGGCCCCCCGGGCGGGGGGCCCCCCCCCCCCCCTCCCCCTGCGCCGTGCCGCCGCGCGGCGCGCCTTCCGTGCCGCCGCCCCGCCCGTCAGTTCCAGGTTCTCGCCCGCAGCGGCATCCCGGCCGAGCCGGAGGCGCCCGGGGTCTTCACCGCCAGCACCTGGTTGACGCCGATCTGGTTGCGCTCGAAGGCGACCGCGCTCGCCGCCATGTACAGCCGCCAGACACGGGCCCGGCCGACGCCGGTGAACCGGACGGCACGGGACCATCCCGCCTCCAGGTTGGCGACCCAGCGGCGCAGGGTGAGCGCGTAGTGCTCGCGCAGGGCCTCGACGTCACGCACCTCGAACCCGGCCCGTTCGAGCAGCGCCACGGTCGTCCCGACGGGGGCGAGTTCGCCGTCGGGGAACACATAGGCGTCGATGAACGCGTCGACGGCGTACGACGATTCGTCGCGCTGCGGGCGCCGGCCGATCTGGTGGTTGAGCAGCCGCCCTCCGGGGGCGAGCAGGCGGCCGAGCGTCTCGGCGTACTCCAGGTAGCGCTCGGCGCCGACGTGTTCGGCCATCCCGATGGAGGAGATCGCGTCGTAGGGCCCGTCGGCGACGTCCCGGTAGTCCTGCACCCTGATCTCCACCCGGTCGGTCAGACCCTCCTCCGCGACCCGTTTACGGGCGTACGCGGCCTGTTCCTGCGACAGGGTCACCCCGACCACCCGCACGCCGTGGTCGCGGGCGGCGTGCACGGCCATCGAGCCCCAGCCGCAGCCGACGTCCAGGAGCCGCTGACCGGGCTTCAGAGCCAGCTTCCGGCAGACGAGTTCGAGCTTGTCGCGCTGCGCCTCCTCCAGGGTGCCGCCCTCCCGCCAGTAGGCGCACGAGTAGACCATGGACGGGCCGAGGACGAGCGCGTAGAAGTCGTTGCCGACGTCGTAGTGGTGGCTGATCGCGCTCCGGTCGGTGCGTCTGGTGTGCAGGTGGCGGCGTCGGCGCACCTCCTCGGGCGGCGGGGCGGGCGGCAGCGGCAGTCCCGCCATCCTCACCAGCCCGCGGACGGCGGCGCGCACCTCGGGATCACGCAGCGCCGCCCCGAGCCCGCGCGCGTCCTCGCCGCGCTCCCAGACGAGCCCGGAGATCAGGTCCAGGGCGGTGTACAGGTCCCCCTCGATGCCCAGGTCGCCGGAGACCCAGGCGCGGGCCAGTCCCAACTCGCCCGGCTTCCACAGCAGTCGGCGCAGGGCCCTCCGGTTGCGGACGACGAGCGCCGGTGCCGCGGGCGGACCCGCTTCCGAACCGTCCCAGGCGCGGACGCGCAACGGGAGCGGAGCTCCCAGCAACTGTTCGACAAGGCCTTTGAGCCGCGGCGCGGCGTCCTGCATGGCGTACACCTCCGAGACAGCACTCCCGAACGCTCCGACACCACGTAAACATCTACCCCGTCGGCGCGCAGTCCCCCTTCCACGACACAGATTCGTAAAATGTGTGTACGCACCACGCTTCGAGGGGGCGCGTCGGACGCGCCGGGGCCGCGCGGGGAGGAGGGAACGCCGAAGGGGCCGCCCGCACCACGGATGGCGGGCGGCCCCCTTCGGGGCGTTCGGTGACCGGAGGTCAGGAGGCCTTGGCCTTCTCCTCGGTCTTGACGGCGGGCGCCGGGGCGGCCGGAGCCGGCTTGGCGGCCTCGTAGAACTCCTCGCGCGGAGTCTCCATGGCACCCAGGGAGACGACCTCGCGCTTGAGGAACATCGCGAGCGTCCAGTCCGCGAAGACGCGGATCTTGCGGTTCCAGGTCGGCATGGCCAGACCGTGGTAGCCGCGGTGCATGTACCAGGCGAGACGGCCCTTGAGCTTGATCTTCATCTTGCCCATGACGATCATCGCGACGCCCTTGTGGAGGCCGAGACCGGCCACCGCACCCTTATTGGCGTGCGCGTACTCCTTCTGCGGGAAGCCCCGCATACCGGAGATCACGTTGTCGGCGAGGACCTTGGACTGCCGCAGCGCGTGCTGCGCGTTCGGCGGGCACCAGGCGTTCTCGACACCGGCCTTGCGGGCGGCGACGTCCGGCACCTGGGCGTTGTCGCCCGCGGCCCAGATGTAGTCCGTGCCCTGCACCTGGAGGGTCGTCTGGGTGTCCACGTGGCCACGCGGGCCGAGCGGCAGACCGAAGCGGGAGAGAACGGGGTTCGGCTTGACGCCGGCCGTCCAGACGATCGTGTTGGAGTCGACCTCGAGGCCGTTCTTCAGCACGACGTGGCCGTCGACGCAGGAGTCCATGGAGGTGGAGAGGTAGATCTCCACACCGCGGCTCTCCAGGTGCTCCTTGCCGTACTGGCCGAGCTTGGGGCCGACCTCGGGGAGGATCTTGTCCGCGGCGTCCACGAGGACGAAGCGCATGTCCTCGCGGGACACGCTGCTGTAGTACTTGGCCGCGTCGCGGGCCATGTCCTCGACCTCGCCGATGGTCTCGGCGCCGGCGAAGCCACCACCCACGAAGACGAAGGTCAGCGCCTTGCGGCGGACGTCCTCGTCCGTGGTGGAGTCGGCCTTGTCGAGCTGCTCGAGGACGTGGTTGCGCAGGCCGATGGCCTCCTCGATGCCCTTCATGCCGATGCCCTGCTCGGCGAGGCCGGGGATCGGGAAGGTGCGGGAGACCGCGCCCATCGCGATGACGAGGTAGTCGAAGGGCAGCTCGTACGCCTCACCCACGAGGGGGGCGATCGTGGCGACCTTGCGGTCCTGGTCGATGGTGGTGACCCGGCCCGTGAGGACCTCCGCCTTGGGAAGTACGCGTCGCAGCGGTACGACGACGTGCCGCGGCGAGATGCTGCCTGCGGCGGCTTCGGGGAGGAAGGGCTGGTAGGTCATGTACGACCGGGGGTCGACGACCGTGACGGTCGCCTCTCCGTAGCGCATCTGCTTGAGGATGCGCCGAGCTGCGTACAGGCCTACGTACCCACCGCCTACTACGAGGATCCTGGGACGCTCCGTGGTGCTCATGCCATCGAGTATCCACCTGCTTCCGGGGGGTCGCTCGTGCGCCCCTTCACAAGCTCGGACAGGGGATCTGCTACACTCCGCCGCCGCCGTGACCGAGGTCATGACGGCGGGGGTGGACCGCCGTACGGTTCGTACCGTTGTCAACACCGCGTGAGCTGCGGCCCAACCCGTTCGGCCGAGCGGACCACACCTGTGTTTCACCGCCCCGAAACGCGGCCGCAACGCTTCACCGAGCATGCTGCCGGACCCGCCCGGCCCCGCGGAAGGGCCCAAGTGGCCCCTTCATCGCCCAGCAGGGCCTTTTTCCTTGTGAAGAACTTCACGAAGTTTCTCGACGAAGGCTCGCGGGAGGGCGTCCAGGACCCCCTCCGGCACGCTCATACGCTATCCGACCCGCTCAGCGGAGGCTACCGACCAGTAGCAAAGGAGACCCGGGCCACGCCCGCGCGGCCCGGCCCACGCGGCGCTCCAGAGCCCTGTTCGGCCGCGGGAGGACGCCGACGGCCCCCGCCCCCCCCGGGACGGGGGCGGGCCGGGTCACCCCCCGTCCCGCCCCCCCCCCGCGCGGGGGGTCACCCACGCCGGGGTGGCGTATAGAACAAACTAGCGCGCACAG
>NZ_JBHYXD010000049.1:15920-64166 GCF_042751995.1 Streptomyces sp. NPDC059371
ATGACAAAAGGCCGACCGGGCCCCCCCCGGCCGCCCCCCCCCCCCCCGGCGAACCAGCCCCGGTTGCGGCGGGGCGCGCGCCCCCCCGCCCGCGCCCCCCCCGGGAAGGGGCCGGGGCCGTCTCACACCCGTTCCCGACGCGCCGACGGGCGTCGGGACACCCTGCCGGCGTCGGTCACCCCGTCGGCGTCAGTCGCCCTGCCGGGCCGCTTCGGCGTCCTCCGCGACCTTGAAGGCGATGCCGTCGAGGATGTCGTGCTCGCTGACCACGACCTCCTCGGCCCCGGTCCGCTCCATGATCGAGAGCAGGACGAGGGCACCGGCCCCGATCACGTCCACCCGGCCCGGGTGCATGGAGGGGACGGCCGCGCGCTCGGCGTGGGTGGAGCGCAGCAGCCACTCGGTGATCTCGCGGACGCGCGCGAGGGAGACGCGGGAGTGGTGGATCCGCTCGGAGTCGTACTCGGCGAGGTCCAGCGCGATGGCCGCGATCGTGGTGACCGAGCCGGCCAGCCCCACCAGGGTGCGCGCCTCGCGCAGCGGGACCGTCTCCTCGGCGAGGTCGAGGGCGGCCTCGATGTCGGCGCGCATGGCCGCGACCTGCTCGGCGGTGGGCGGGTCGGTGACCACGCCGTCGCGCACGAGGTGACGTTCCGTCATCCGTACGCAGCCGATGTCCACGGAGCGTGCCGCGCGCACCCGGTCGGCGCCGACGACGAACTCCGTCGAGCCGCCGCCGATGTCCACGACCAGGTAGGGCGTGGCGAGGTCGTCCCGCCCGGCCAGCTCCCTGGTCGCGCCGGTGAAGGAGAACTCGGCCTCCTGGTCCCCGGTGACGACCTCGGGCTCGACGCCGAGGATGTCCACCACCCCGCGCACGAACTCGTCCCGGTTCTCCGCGTCCCGGGAGGCGGAGGTGGCGACGAAGCGCAGCCGCTCGGCGCCGTGCTCCTCGATGGTCCGCGCGTAGTCGCGGCAGGCGGCGAAGGTCCGCTCCAGCGCCTCGGGGGCGAGCCGCCCGGTGCGGTCGACGCCCTGGCCCAGCCGGACGATGGTCATCCGCCGGTCCAGGTCGGTGAGTTCGCCCGTCCGCGGGTCCGCGTCGGCCACCAGGAGCCGGATGGAGTTCGTACCGCAGTCGACGGCGGCGACGCGGGTCACCGGCCGTCCTCGGCGGACTCCGCGGAACCGGTGGACTCCGCGGAACCGGTGGACTCCGCGGAACCGGTGGACTCCGCGGAGCCGGTGGACTCCGCGGAGCCGGTGGACTCCGCCGAACCCTTCGTCCGCGGCCCGTCGCCGGCCGGCGGCCCGGCCTCGGTGACACAGGCGCCCTTGCGCCACCACTCGGGCAGCATGGCGATGGCCTCGTCGCCGAGCGGGTTGACGCCGGGACCGGCGGCCAGCGAGTGCGCCACCAGGACGTGCAGGCACTTCACCCGGTCCGGCATGCCGCCCGCGCTCGGGAAGCCCTCCAGGACCTCGATCGCGTCACGGCGCGCGATGTAGTCCTCGTGGGCGGCGCGGTAGGCCGCGGCCAGCTCGGGGTCGGTGGCCAGCCGTTCGGTCATCTCCTTCATGACCCCGTTGGCCTCCAGCGTCCCGATCGCGGACGCGGCCCGCGGACACGTCAGGTAGTACGTGGTCGGGAACGGCGTGCCGTCGGGGAGGCGGGGCGCCGTCTCCACCACGTCCGGCTGGCCGCAGGGGCAGCGGTGCACGATCGCGCGCAGCCCGCGCGGCGGCCGGCCGAGCTGCTGCTTGAAGGCCTCGACGTCGGCGTCGGTGGGCTCGGTGCGCGGGGTGGTGGGGGGTGGCGTTTCCATGCCGTGAGTCACGTGTCTTTCTGGTCAGTTCATGGGTCGTCAGCGGTCGGCGGCGTCGGATCTGTCCACGCCGTCCCAGACATTGGTGTACCAGGGGCGGTCCGCGGTGCCCCGTTCGGCACGGGACTGCTTGGCGGCGTCCGGGTCGATCACGATGTAGCCGGTCTCGCCCGGCATCACATAGTGCAGCCGCTGACGGATCTGCTGCTCGGCGTACGCGTCGTCCTGCCAGCGCGCCTTGAGGTCGCGAAGCTGCTCGACCCGCTGCCGGGCCTGCTCCCGCTGCCGCTCCAGATCGCCGATCTGGGCCCGCTGGGAGACGTACTGCCGCATCGGGTACGCGAGGGCGACGATCAGGGAGCACAGGACCATGGCGAGCAGCGCGGCCCGGCCGGTGAGCCGGGAGCGGCGCGCCTGCCGCTTGGTCTGGGAGCGGTAGACCCTGGCCGCCGTCTGCTCGCCGAGCAGCTTCAGCCTGGTCGAGGTGGAGAACCGGTCCCGGTCCTTCACGGCCATGAGTCCCGCCTCCCCAGTACCGGCCCGCCGTACGGGCCCGTCACGTGCGTACGTCCCCGCACACGGTACGGGACCGGGTACGGGGACGTACGGAGGACGCTTCCTGAGACGCGCGAGGCTCAGCCCTTGAAGCGCGGGAAGGCGCTGCGGCCGGCGTAGACCGCGGCGTCGTCGAGGATCTCCTCGATGCGCAGGAGCTGGTTGTACTTGGCGACACGGTCCGAGCGGGCCGGGGCGCCGGTCTTGATCTGACCGCAGTTCACGGCGACCGCGAGGTCGGCGATGGTGACGTCCTCGGTCTCGCCGGAGCGGTGGGACATCATGCACTTGAAGCCGTTGCGCTGGGCCAGCTCGACGGCGTCCAGGGTCTCGGTCAGCGAACCGATCTGGTTGACCTTGACGAGCAGGGCGTTGGCGGAGCCCTCCTCGATGCCGCGGGCCAGGCGCTCCGGGTTGGTGACGAAGAGGTCGTCGCCGACGATCTGGACCTTGTCGCCCAGCTTGTCGGTGATGACCTTCCAGCCGGCCCAGTCGTCCTCGTACAGCGGGTCCTCGATGGAGACGAGCGGGTACGCCGCGACGAGCTCGGCGTAGTACTCGGTCATCTCGGCGGCGGAGCGCTCCTTGCCCTCGAAGAGGTACTTGCCGTCCTTGTAGAACTCGGAGGCGGCGACGTCGAGGGCGAGGGCGATCTGCTCGCCGGGGATGTAACCGGCCTCCTTGATGGCCTCGAGGATGAGGTCGAGGGCGGCGCGGTTGGACTCCAGGTTCGGGGCGAAGCCGCCCTCGTCGCCGAGGCCGGTGGACAGGCCCTTGGTCTTCAGCACCTTCTTGAGGGTGTGGTAGACCTCGGCGCCCCAGCGCAGGGCCTCGGAGAAGGACTCCGCGCCGATCGGGGCGATCATGAACTCCTGGATGTCCACGTTGGAGTCGGCGTGCGAGCCGCCGTTCAGGATGTTCATCATCGGAACGGGCAGCAGGTGCGCGTTCGGTCCGCCCAGGTAACGGAAGAGCGGCAGGTCGGACGCCTCGGAGGCGGCGTGCGCGACGGCGAGCGAGACGCCGAGGATGGCGTTGGCGCCGAGCGAGGCCTTGTTGTCGGTGGCGTCCAGGTCGAACATCGCCTGGTCGATCAGGCGCTGCTCGGTGGCGTCGTAGCCGACGAGCTCCGGGCCGATCTGCTCGATGACGGCGAGGACGGCCTTCTCGACACCCTTGCCCTGGTAGCGGTTCGGGTCACCGTCGCGAAGCTCGATGGCCTCGAACGCTCCGGTGGAGGCGCCGGACGGAACGGCGGCACGACCCGTGCTGCCGTCGTCGAGGCCGACCTCGACCTCGACCGTGGGGTTGCCTCGGGAGTCCAGGATTTCCCGGGCTACGACGACGTCGATGGACGGCACGAGCATCTCCTTATTGGGATGTGACGCGGTACGCGGAGCTTGGCAGCCCCGCGGGATGAGCCTAACCGGCTCAGGGGGATCGGCCAGCGATCGACCACCCCTTGAGCGGACTGAGCCTACATATTGTTCCTGAACGGAACAAAAAAAGAAATAAAAAACCCCGCTCCGGCTCGTGCGGGGGAACACGTGCCGGAGCGGGGAGCCCGTGGGGACGGGGGACCTCGGCGGGTCTCCGGTGCGTGCGGAGACCCCACGAGGGGGCGTTGCCTGCCGGGCGTCGCGGCGGGGTGCCGGAATCACGGCCGCCCTCCGCCGAAGGCGGCCGGGTCAACCGGCGTGCCGCGCCGCTCAGCGCAGGTGGAGCTGCTGGCCCGGGTAGATGAAGTCGGCGTCGGTGACGATGCCCTTGTTCAGCTTGAACAGCTTCTGCCAGCCGCCCTTGACGTGCTTCTTCTCGGCGATCGAGCTGAGGGTGTCACCCTTGACGACCTTGTACTCGCCGTCACCCTTCTTGACCTTCTTGCCGGTCGGGGTGGTGACGGTCTTCTGGGCGGGGCGCTCCGCGGAACGGGAGGCGGGCTGCTCCGTCGCACGGGTGGCCGGGGCGCTCTGCGAGGTGCTCGGCGAGGAGGGCGCCGACGGGGCCGCCGGGGCCGAGCCGCCGCCGTACGGGGTGCTCGACAGGCCGGTGCCGCAGGTCGGCCAGGCGCCCTTGCCCTGTGCGGCGAGGACCTTCTCGCCGATGGAGATCTGCTGGGACTTCGAGGCCTGGTCGGCGGTCGAGGCGTAGGCGGTACCGCCGTACGCGGCCCAGGTGGAGGACGAGAACTGCAGGCCGCCGTAGTAACCGTTGCCGGTGTTGATCGACCAGTTGCCGCCGGACTCGCACTGGGCGACGGCGTCCCACTCGGAGCCGGTGGCCGCGGAGGCATTGCCCGCCGCCATCAGCGGGGCGGCGATGGCGACGCCGGTGACACCGGCGAGCGTGGCGACACGGGTGGCCTTGTTCGGGCGGCGGTGCTTGCCCTTGCCGGAGAACAGCATGGAGAGATCCCCTCACCGACGCCTGCGAGGTGAGCTGTCGGGTTCGGGCCGAATGAGTTGCCCGGCCGCATGCCCTCGGTCCCGTCTCCAGGACCTCCGGCACGCGGCTTCACCCCAAGCCGTTCCCGGGTGTCTCTCGACTCCCGGGCCCGGCACTTACCTTGGGTCCCCCGCTCCTGCCTACGGCGCATGACGCGACGACTGTTCCCGTACGGCCGTTGGCAGGATTCGGCGTTGCGACCGTCGGAGCCCGCTGTGGCGAGCAGTCACGACCGTAAGCAGTCGATTGGCGGAATTTCAAAGACGATCAGGGCTTCTGAGACCCATCTCTCACTTGCTCCAAATGGGACATTCCCCAGCGAACCGGGGCGCTAACTCCCTCTACTTTTGCACCGTTTCGACCGTGTCCGCGATGCTCCGACCAGGAACGACGAGGCCGGGACCGCCGTCGGCCGAGGCCGCGTCCACCTTGGGCAGGTCGCCCCATCCGCTTTCGAGGCCAAGGGCGTCGGAAACGCTCCAGAGGTTCCCGATGGCGTGTGCGACGTACTCGGTGTCGGGGGCGTCGGCCTCGGGGCTCGCGGCATGACGCCCCGTGGAGTCGTCGGTCCGGCTGTCGGCCGTGCTCTCCGCGGCGCCCCCGCCGCGGTGTCGCCCGGTGCCGGAACCCGCCGAGGTGGACGGGGTCGAAGCGGCTTCCTTCTGTCCCGACTTGGACGACTCATCACTCTTGCCGGTCGCCGCGTCCGCACTGTCGGAGCTCTGCGAGGCGCTGGGCGTGGCGGTGTCGCCGGCCGCGTCGGAGGACTCGGCCGAACCGGACGAATCACTCGAAGGGGACGAGCTGGGCGAAGTCGCCAGACCGGACGAAATATACGAACCGGAGTCGTCGCCGGTGCTCGACGAGTCGCCGGCCACGCCCGTGTCGACGCTGATGCCGGCGGAGCCCTTGCCGAGACCCGAGAGCGGCCCGCACGTCGGCCAGGCCGCGAGGCCCGTGTCGGCGAGCACCTTCTCGGCGACGGCTATCTGCTGCGAGCGGCTGGCCTGATCGGCCGTCGGGGCGTACTCGAGGCCGCCGTGCGTTTCCCAGTTGTCGTGGTCGAGCTGAAGGCCGCCGTAGTACCCGTTGGCTTCGTTGGCGCTCCACGCGCCACCGCTCTCGCACTGTGCCACCCGGTCCCAGGTGGTCCCGTCGGCCGCGCTGGCGCTCGCCGCGGCGAGCAACGGGATGACGATCGCCGATCCGGTCACCCCTGCGGCGACGATGAGAGCCGGGGCCTGGCGAGGGCGACGGTGACGGCCGTTCCCGGAGAGCATGCGAGAGCCTTTCGAGCGACAGCGGGGAGCACCGCGACTCCTGCCTAAGTGAGTGGCGCAGGTGCCGCGTTGATGGGTGAAGGTAGTCGCACTCGAACGCTGGTTACAAGTCGATGCACTACTGATCACGCGAAGATCACAGATTTGACGGAGCGTCACCTTCCGGTGGCCGTGAAGGCGCCTTTCCGGTATGCGGAATCGCCGCTTCAGCGCGGCCGTCGAAGGGTCGTCGATGCACCGATCGCGTCCTATTTGACCGGGGTGAACTCCACCGGAAGCGTACGCAATCCGCGCATAATGAGCCCTCCGCGCCAGCGCAAATCAGCCGATTCTCCGGCGAGTTGGATGTCGGGAAGACGGCCGAGGAGCGTACCCAGCGCGGTCTGCCCCTCCAGCCGGGCGAGCGGCGCGCCCAGGCAGTAGTGGATGCCGTGGCCGTAACCCAAGTGCTGAAGGTCACGTCGTGAGAGATCGAGCGTGTCCGGCTGTTCGAAGCGCTCGGGGTCGCGGTCCGCGGCCGCGAGGACCACGAGCACGGGGTCGCCGGCCGCGATGTCCTGCCCGCCGATCCGCACGTCCTCGGTCGCGAACCGCCACGTGGCCAGTTCGACGGGCCCGTCGTAGCGCAGGAGTTCCTCCACGCCCGTCTCCAGCAGCCCGCTCTCCCCGGCCGCGAGGGAGGCCTGCAGCCGGGCCCGCTGCCCGGGGTGGGTGAGCAGGGCGTGCATCCCGTTCCCGATGAGGTTGACCGTGGTCTCGAACCCCGCGAAGAGCAGGATGAAGGCCATCGCGGCGGCCTCGTTCTCGGTGAGGTGCTCGCCGTGGTCCGAGGCGCGGATGAGCCCCGAGATGAGGTCCTCGCCGGGCTCGGGCTCCGCGGTCAGCGCCTCGCGCTTGCGGTGGATGAGTTCGGCGAGATACCCGCGCATCTTCTTCACGGACCGGGCCACCCCGCCCCTCGGCCCGCCGCCGTGCCGGATCATCATGCCCGCCCAGTCCCGGAAGTCGTCCTGGTCCTCGCGCGGAACGCCGAGCAGGTCGCAGATGGCGTAGATGGGGAGCGGGAAGGCGAACTCGTGGATGAGGTCCGCGGAACCCCTGGCCGCGAACCCGGCGATGAGCTGATCCGTCAGCTCCTGCACCCGCGGTGCGAATTCGGCCACGCGCCGGGGTGTGAACGCCTTGCTGACGAGCTTTCGCAGCCGGGTGTGGTCCGGCGGGTCGATGTTCAGCAGATGCGTCATCAGCTCGGCCTTGCGCTCCCCGGGGATCCCGGTCCGGCCCTTCGCGTGCGCGGGCTCGTCGTGATGCGCGGGATTCTTGGACAGCCGCTGGTCGGCGAGCGTCTGCCGGGCGTCGGCGTACCGCGTGACGAGCCAGGCCTCCACCCCGCTGGGCAGCCGCGTGCGGTGCACGGGCGCGTTCTCCCTGAGCCAGGCGTAGGCCGGGTAGGGGTCGGTGGCGAACTCCCAGGTGAAGAGTTCGGGGGCGGCGCTGGCGGAGGCTTCGTGCTCGGTCACTCCCCGACGGTATCCGCACCGGCCCGCGGACCCCCGCCCACCGGATCGGCCGAGCCGACGCCCTCCCGACCACCGGACCCGCGGGAGACGCCGACCGGTTGACCACCAGGCCCGCGGGAGACGCCGACTTCCCGACCGTCAGGCCTGCGGGAGACCCCTACCAACCGACCACCGGGTCCGGGGGAGACCGGGTCCGGGGGGGACGGCGACCGCCTGACCGTCAGGCCCGCAGGAGATCGCGGCTTCCTGGCCACCGGGTCCGGGGGAGACCGCGACCGCCTGACAGCCAGGCTTCTTGACCACCAGGCCCGCGGGAAGCGGCGACCGCCTGACCACCGGGTCCGCGGGAGGCCGTGGCCCCGAACACCCGGTTCGCCCCGGACCGTCCTGACATGGCCGGCTGTTTGACCCCGGCGCCACGCATCTCCCTACTTTCCTGCCGTGGACCCCGAAATTCTCAGATCCAGCTTCGCGGTCGTGGAACGACGGGCCGAGTTCGCGGTCAAGTACTTCTACTCGCACCTCTTCCGCCACAACCCGCAGCTCCGCGCGCTGTTCCCGGCGGACCTCGCCCAGGACATGGAACGGCAGCGGGACCGGCTCTTCGCGGCGCTCACCTTCGTCACGGACAAGCTGGAGGATCCGGACCTGCCGCGGTACTTACGGAGCCTCGGCCGCGACCACCGCAAGTACCTGACCCGGCCCGAGCACTACGCGGCCGTGGGGGAGAGCCTGCTCGCCGCGTTCGCGGTCGTCTCGGGCTCCGCCTGGAGCGCCGAGACCGAGAAGGCCTGGACCGCCGCGTACGGGTCGATCGCCCGAAGCATGCTGGAGGGCGCCTGGGAGGCCCGGCACCACGGCGAACCGCTCTGGTGGGACGCGGAGATCGTCTCCCGCACCCGGCACGGCGACGACCTCGTCGTCCTCACCCTGCGGCCGCGGCAACGGCTCACCTACTCCCCCGGCCAGTACGTCAGTGTCAGCGTGCCCCATCTGCCACGTGTCTGGCGCCCCTACTCCCTCGCGAACGCACCCCGCGCCGACCGCACCGTCGACCTGCACGTCAGCCGTGTCGAGGACGGCGCGCTCTCCACCGCCCTCGTCCGGCGGACCCGGGTGGGCGACGTACTGCGGCTGGGCCCGCCCGGCGGCGGCCTGACCCTGCGGACTCCGGCCGACCGTCCCCTCACCCTCATCGCGGCCGGCACGGGCTGGGCGCCGGTGAAGGCCCTCCTGGAACAGCTCCGCCCCGCCCACGAGGCCCGTCTGTTCCTCGTGGCCCGCGACATCGCGCACCTCTACGACCGGCCCGCCGTCGAACGACTGCGGGCCGCGCTCCCCGGGCTCACCGTCACCTTCATCACCCCCGCGCCCGGCCGTCCCAAGGCCCAGGCGACCGAACGGCTGCTCACCGCGCTGGGTAACCGGGCGGGCTGGACCCGGCACGACGTCTACGTCGCCGGTCCGCCCGATCTCGTCGAGCAGGTCGGCGACGCTCTCCCCCTTCTGGGGACACCGCCCGAGCGGTTCTTCCACGACCCGCTGCCACCGACCGGCGAGGGACGTCCCCGCCCCGTGGGCGCGGCCCAGTGGCTCCTGGACCGCCCGCCGGCCGCCTGGCACAACCCGACCGACCGCACCCTTGGCCCCTGACCCGGCTCCCTCAGTCCCGTCTGCCCTTCTCCTCCGCCCCGCGGATCGTGTCGCGGTACGTGCGTGCCGCCGCCCGCAGGGCGGCCTCGGGGTCGACGCCCTCGGCCTCGGCCCGGACGGCCATCGCCAGCAGTTCGTACCCCACGCCCTCACCCGACGGCAGCGGAACGTCGAGTCCCGCCGTCCGCGCCCGGGACGACAGCTTGGCCGACAGGGCCAGGCCCGGCTGGCCGAGCGGCACGCCCTCGGTGACGGAGGTGCGCCGCTTCTCCTCGGCCTTGGTGCGCAGCCAGTGCTCCTTGACCTCCTCGGGCGTCGTGGCCGTCTCGTCGCCGAAGACATGGGGGTGCCGGTGGATCAGCTTGGCGACGATCCCGCCGGCCACGTCGTCGATCGAGAACGGGGCGTCCGTGTCGTCCTCGGCGATCCGGGAGTGGAACACGACCTGGAGCAGGACGTCACCGAGCTCCTCCCGCAGCTCGTCCCGGTCGCCCTCCTCGATGGCCTCGACGAGCTCGTACGCCTCCTCCAGGCCGTACTTGGCGAGACCCTCGTGCGTCTGCCGGGACGACCAGGGGCACTCGGCGCGGATACGGTCCATCACCTGGACCAGGTCGAGCAGGCGCGCGCCCGGCAGGTCGTACGAGGCGGGCAGCAGTTCCAGGTCCGGCATGTGTATGCGGCCGGAGCCCGCGAGACGGGCCAGACCGTCGGTGAGCCGGGGTTCGCCCTCCCCGGTGGCGACGACGACCACCGAGCGGCCGCCGGCGCAGGCGTCGACCAGTTCCCGCGCGGTCGGGGACTCCTCGTCGACCGCGACACCGGCCTCGCGCAGATACGGCACCTGCGGGTGCGCGCCGTCGGAGCACAGCACCCGGTCCGCGCCGTGCAGCGCCTGCCAGGCGGGCCAGGAGAGCAGGCCGGGCGCGACCCGGTGGCTGGTGGTGAGCAGGACGATGCGGCCGGGGCCGGCGGCGCTCGCCCCGTCGGCGGTCAGATCGCCCGCGGTCACATCGGCCGCGGTCCCCTCGCCGCCCTGAGCGGTCGCATCGCCGCCCTGAGCGGCCCCCGTCGGTTCACTGGTTGCGTTCACCCCTCGAACGTAACCCACGCCGCCGACACCCCCGGAGTTGTCCACAGGGCCCGGAGGCGCGGCCGATCCGCCGGCCCGCGCGACGGGTTACGCGGGCTGGGCCGCCGCCGCGGCGGACACCTCGCGCACCCACGGCGTCCTCGCGTCGACGCGGCTGCTCTTCTGGACGTCCCAGGTGCCGTAGCGCGGGTTCAGGTCGACGTGGAGTTCCTTGGACGCGACGGACATCGCCTTCCAGAAGGTGGCCTTGCCGTCGGTGGTGTTCATGTCGACACCGAGCGCGGTGGCGAGCTTGCGGGCCTCGATCTCGGTGCGCAGGCTGTCGTCGAGGCGCTCGGGCGCCACGCCGTAGTTCGACAGCCAGGTCGTCTCCAGCGCCTTCGAGCCGCCCGCCTGCTGTTCGAGGGCCGACCGCATGTCCTGCGAGTCCTTGCGGGTCACCTTCACGCCGGCGTTCTCGGCCGCCCGGTCCAGCACCCGGTCCAGGACCATGCTGTGCAGCGTGTCGCGGGTGAGGGTGGCGGTGCTCGCGACGACCTGCGCGTACTGGGCGTCGTCCTTGCTGGCGGCCCGCTGTGCCGAGCGCACCTCGTCCACCCGGTCCTGCAACTGGGAAACGGTGATCCGGCTGTCGCCGACGACGGCCGCCGCACCCGGATGGGCATCGCTGCCGCACGCGGTGAGCAGAGGGGCCGCGGCGACGATCGCGGCGGAGAGGACGAGCGCGGTGCGACGGCGGCGGTGCAAGGAAGCCTCCCGAGGAGATTGTGCGACGGTGCACAAAGTCTTGCGGTGATCGATGGTAGGCAGTGGCCCGCCTCTCGGCCAGCCATTCGACCAACGATTCACGACGACTTCAGGCACCGCCCTGGGTTCCCCGCCTCATGGAACGCCCAGGGTCCGCCCGTACGAGTGACCGCGGCCGGCCGGTGATCCGGCCGGCCGACGGGATGCCGCCCCTTCCCACGACCGTCCGCGCGTCAGCCGGTGATGGCGACCGGCGCGTCCCAGGCGTCGCGGTCCACGGTGATCGTGACGCCGCCGATGGTCTCCTTGCTGTTGACCATGTACTGGTGCGCACGGCTGTGGCCGGTGAACTGGGTCGCGCCCCAAGGCCAGTCGGTGGTCGTCGTGTTCGACTTGTCCCACAGCGCGTACCAGAGGTTGCCGGGCAGGTCCGTCTTGTCCGTCGCGGTCGCGATGGCCTTGGCGCTGGAGCTGGTGAAGCCGTAGTACCCGGAGCGGTACGTCTTGGCGCGCAGGGTCTTGTCGAAGGCGCGCACGTAGGTGAGCACGGCGTCGTTGCACGCCTTGTTCGTGATGTCGTACGACTCCATGTCGAGGTAGACCGGGCTGCCGGCCTTCATGCCGAGGGCGGAGGCCTTGGCGACCGCGTCCGCTCCGTCGGCCGCGCCGAGCGAGGCCGCGGTCGCGGTGGTGATCTTCTCGGGGCTGCTTCCGGTCTGGCAGGACGGCTGGGCTCCGACGTACAGCGGGATGAGCTTCCAGCCCAGCGTGCTGACCGACTTCACCCAGGACGCGGTGAGGTTGGGCTGGCCGCACCCGCGGTTCTTGCCGCCGATGTACACGGCCGCGGCCCCGTAGAAGCCGGTGTGCCAGGCCTTCATCGCGGTGAGCGAGGGCGCGGTGCAGGTGTCGAAGGCGCGGCCGGTGTAGGTCTTCTGGGCGGGCCAGGTCGTGGCGGCCATGGAGGTCTGCGCGGCGATACCGGCGCCGGCGACGACGGCGACCCCGGCCACCCCCCACGTGATGTAGCGGCGCTTCCTCGACTGACGATGGTCGGACATGTGGATCCACCCCTGGTTGTGCCGGTGGTACCGGCGGGTTGTGCGATGACGGCGCACACGGCGCGGAGCGCGGCGCGCGCGGCACGAAACAGAGCGCAACCTAACCGGCCGCGTATGCCCGTTCGGGAAAGAATGCCTCTGGAGAATCACAAGATCCTCTATGGGCACGGCAAAAACCAGTGCCACGACGGGCGAACGCCGCCTGCTGCGGCACTAGCCGCGCACCTGCCCCAGCCATTGCAGTGTCCGCCGGATCTCGACCGCGAGCGGGTGTCCGGGGCCGTGCATCCGCTCGACGTCGTGCAGCAGCCGGGCCAGTGTGTCGTGGGCGGCGGCGCGGTCGCCCAGCGCCAGCAGCAGGTGACCGATGCGGCGGCGGACGTCGAAGGCGAGTTCCGGGTCGTCGGCCGCGTACTGGTTCTCGTAGTACGGCAGCAGCGCGCGGTACTCGGCGAGCGCCGCCGCCGGGTCGCCCAACTGCTCCAGGCACTGGGCGGATTCGTAGCGGTAGCGCAGGGACTGGGGGTCGGCCAGACCGGCTTCGGAGGCGCGTTCGTCGGCGAGGCGGCGCAGTTCGGGCAGTGCGCGCCGGTACTGGCCGTCGTCCATGAGCGTCGCCGCGTACTGCTTGCGCAGGGTGCGCACGACCGGGGAGCGTTCGCCGTGCTGCTGTGCGGCGACGGGCAGGATCGCGCCGAGGATGTCGACGGCCTGCGTGATGCGGCCCTCGCCGAGAAGGCGCTTCACCTCGTCGACGGCGCCCACGACATCGGTCGCCTCCGCGGCCCGCACCGCTGGGGCCGGCCGGGGTGCGGGTGTGCGCGCACGGTCCGGCCAGGGGGCGTGCGGGCGCAGGAAAGGGCGCGTGGGGTCGAGCGGTGCCCCGGTGGGCGTTCCGCGCGCGGGCAGGAGCGGCACCAGGTGCTCGTACACCTCCTGCGCCGAGGCGGGCCGGTGCTGCGGGTCCTTGGCGAGCAGGCGCAGGACCAGGCTCTCCAGCGCCTCCGGGATCTCGGGTCTCAGCCGGCGCACCGGCAGCGGCGGCTCGTACAGGTGCCGGTGCAGCACGCCGAGGGCCGTCGAGCCCTTGAACGGGACGTCGCCGCTGAGCAGTTCGTGTATCAGCACACCGAGCGCGTACAGGTCGGTGTACGGGCCCACGGCGCCGCCCATCGCCTGCTCGGGCGCCATGTAGGCGGGCGAGCCGATGGGGGAGCCGGTGTGCGTGAGGCGGGTCGTGTCGGTGTCCATGACGGAGGCGACGCCGAGGTCGAGGACGGTCACCGTGCCGTCCTGCTTCACCATCACATTGCGCGGCTTGAGGTCGCGGTGGACGATCGGCACGGAGTGCACGGCGCTCAGTACGGCGCACAGTTGCGCGGCGACCGCGACCGCCCACTGCCACGGGTACGGGTCGTGTTCGGCGAGGTGATCGGAGAGGTCGGCGCCGTCGACGTACTGCATGACGAGGAACAGCTCCTCGCCCTCGCTGCCCGCGTCGTGCACGGTGACGAGGCCGGGGTGGTCGACCTGGGCGGTCACCCGGCACTCGCGCGCGAAGCGGCGGCGCAGTTCGTCGGCCTCCTGGCCGACCACCCTGTCGGGGCGCAGCAACTTCACCGCGACGCGCCGGTCGAGCCGTTGGTCGTAGGCCGTCCAGACCTGGCCCATGCCGCCCTGCCCGATGAGCGTGGCCAGTTCGTACCGCCCGGCGACGACGCGCCCTGCTTCCGCGGTCACCGGCCGCTCTCGTGGTCGCCGTCGCGCCGGTCCCCGTGCCTGCGCAGATAGTCGCTGAGTTCGTCGAGCTCGGCGCGCACCTGGTCGATACGGGCGGGCGCGACTCGCTGCGGCGGGGGCTGGGGCATCGGCGTGTGCGGCAGGTACGCCTGCGGTACGGGCGGCTGCGGCTGCGGCTGCGGCTGCGGTACGAGGATGCCCGGATACGGCGGGGCGGGCTGTGCGGGCCCCGGACCGCCGTACGGTCCTTGAGCGGTCTGCACGTGGGGCGGCGCGTAGCCCGTGGACCGCCGCCACGCGTTGTGGAGACGGATGTCGCTGGCCAGGTAGTAGGCGACGCTGCCTGCGCCGAGGATCAGTGCCACGGTCAGCGCGACATCGCCTCTTCTGTCGCTCTCCGGCACCGTACCGACGACCATGAGCGCGCCGATGGACACCGGCAGCGACACCCAGGCCGCCGTCCAGTCGAACCACCGCCCGCGCTGGATCGCCACCCGGAACAGCGGAACACAGGCGAGCAGACCGCACGACAGGAGCCCGGCGGCGGCGAACAGCACGCGCAACGTGATGACGGTTCCCGCGCTGCGGGTGGGTGGTGTCCCGCCGTGGCCGTACATGACTGCTCCCGGGCCTGCGTTCGATGTCGGAGTTCGAGCGTATAGGCCGACACGGACGACCGGTCCCGGGTTGTACGCAGCCGTTGTCGTACCGGTCACCCCGTACGGCGCCGCGGGTGACCCCGGTGGGGCGGGCCCTCGGCGGCCCGGGGCGACCGGCGGGGCGCGCGGGGCCTCAGCCCGGGGGCACCGTCCCGTCCGTCAGCCCGTCGTACATGCCGCGTACGAGCTGGTCCCCCAGCCGGCCCGCGTGCCGGAGCGCCCGCTCGAACTCGTCGAGCGCGCGGAACCGGGCACCGTACTGTCGCTGTTCGTCCAGCGGGAGCCGGGGCAGTTGCAGCCGGCGTACGTCGAGGCGGGTGGCGGTGGACGCGTAGCTGCTGGCCTGACGGTTGTTGGCGGTGCCCCGCAGGAACCCGGCGAGGAACCACGGGTCGAGGGCCGCCGGATCGGGGTGCAGGAGCACGAGGTTGCGCCCCAGGACGGCGCCCGCCGTCGCGGGGTCGACCACCCGGACCACCGAGCCGCCGCCGAGCACCGGCACGACCACGTCGCCCGCCTCCGTCAGCACGGCTTCCTCGTCGCTCTCGGGCAGGGTCCCGGTGGGGCCGGTGCCGGCGAGCACGTCGTGGTCGGTGAGGACGGGCACACGCGTCGGGCCGCCGTTCCCGCCCGTACGCATCACCAGGGCGCTCCCGCGGGCGAGTTCGCCGACGGTGGTGAGCGGCCAGCGGGCGGGCTGCGCCGGCATGGCGGGGGGCGGGGTGAGTCCGGAGGCCAGGCGCAGTGTCTCGTCGAGGCACTCGCGTACGGCCGTGAGCTGCTCGGCACCGTCGGCCGCCGCCGGGGGCGGGAGGTGGCGGGCCGGGGCGAGGTCCACGTCGTCGTCGAGGAGTTCGATGACGGGCACCGAACGCGCCAGACCGGGCCGCTCCTGGAGGGTGCCGTCCCGGTCGTGCGCCCGCCAGGCATCGAGCACGACGTCCCTGACGGCCCCCCAGTCGGGACCGCCGCGCCCCTCGCCGGCGAACTGCCCGGCGTCGGCGAGCAGCACCTCGGGCCGGGCGGGCGCCCTCTCGGGCCGGCGCAGCACCCACAGGTGCAGGGGAATGTTGTACGGGGCCGCCGCGCCGACCGGCAGCGCGACGACGGCCCGCAGCGCGCCGCGGCGCAGCAGGTCGGCGCGGATACGGCGGCCGGAACGGCGGGAGGCCGTCGCGGGCGGCATGAGCAGAACGGCCGTGCCGCCGTCCCGCAGCCGGGCCAGAGCGTGCTGCACCCAGGCCAGCTCGGACTCGGCACGGGCCGGGAAGCCGTACTCCCAACGGGGGTCGTAGGCCAGTTCGTCATGGCCCCAGTTGCGTTCGTTGAACGGGGGGTGACACAGGACGGTGTCGGCGCGCAGCCGCGGAAAGGCGTCGGCACGCAGGGTGTCGCCGACGGCCGCGCGCACGGTGGCCGGGCCCTGCAGGGCGAGCCGGAGCGCGGTGAGCGCGGCGAGTTCGGGGGCGCTGTCCTGGGCGTGGAGCTCTTGACCGGGGCCGGCGTCCAGGGCGCGCAGCAGGGCGCCGGTGCCGCAGGCCGGGTCGAGGACGGTGCGGGCGGGGCCGGCGAGGTCGGCCATGAGGCGGGCGAGTTCGGTGGGGGTGGGCGTGTACTGGCGCGGGTTGGCGTCGAGGTGCCGCCCGAGCAGGAACTCGAAGGCCTGACGGGCACCCAGTTCGGCGGCCAGCTCCGCCACCCCACGGAGGAGGGGGACGGAGGGGAGGAGCTGGGGGCCGGTGGGGAGCTGCACCGCGGGGGCGGCGGTGGCGGTGGAGGGGGCGGGGGCGGGGGCGGCGGGGATTACAGAGGAGGCGGTGGGGATTGGAGGGGCCGTAGGGGTGTGTGGGGCTGGAGATCCCCCTGGATCACCTTCCGGAGTCTTCACGGTGGCCGATCGGTTCACAGTCGCCGGTCGGTTCACAGTCGCCGAGGGCGCCACATCCGTACCGGCGTGAACACCCCGTTCACCCCGCACCGGTCCGAACCGGGGGGTGACCGCCTGCTCCAGCGCGGTCGGCAACAGCGCGGCGAGGCGCTCGTCGGAGCCGGCGGCGGCTTCGAGCCAGACCGTGGGCCGGTCATGGATGAGCAGCAGTACGTAGCCGGCGTGGGTGAGTGCGGTGGCCGGGCCCTCGGGGTGGCCGACGAGTTGCTGCCAGACGCGTTCCCGCAGGGGAACTTCGGCGATTTTCCCCTGATGACGCAGCCAGGCCTCGACCTCGACGAGGGCGAACGACGGGCTGGTCTCCGTGCCGCCGACGGGCTTGGGGAAGTCGGCGTGCCGACGGCGCCAGTTGCTCACGGCCGCGCGGCCGACGCCGGCCAGCCGTGCGATTCCGGCCGCGGTCACCTCGGTCGCGTTGTCCTGCACTCGCCCCGCTCCTCTCGTCCCGCCTCGCCCCTGTGTGGCGTCGAGCATACCGATGTAGGCAAGATCTACCGGTTCACGCCGTGTACGCGAATGATTTTGTGAACCGTGTTGACTCGATTCACAGGCTCTGGTCTCATTGACCCAGCGAACGAGCGGCTGTCGTTAAGGCGTCCGCCTGGGGAGGGGAACAGTCGTGGGCATGAAGGGCAGGGCCGCGCTGAGTGCCACCGTGGGCCTCGTCGTCATCGGCGTCGTCTCGGCGAACGCCGAGGAAAAGCCCGCGTTCGCGGGGAACGGCACCTTCCGCGTCGGCCCGGACATCAAGCCCGGCACCTATCGCACCGCCGGCAACACCGGCGGCTCCTGCCACTGGGAACGAGCCAAGGACGCCGGTCACGGCCTGGGCTCCCTCATCGCGAAAGGCGATGTCACCGGCACCGCCGTCGTCACGATCGGCGCCAAGGACACCTACTTCAAGACGTCCGGCTGCGGGGACTGGAAGAAGACCGGCTGACCCGCCGCCGTACGCCCCGCCCGTCGCACCACCCGAGCCGCCGACACCGCACCGGCGGCGCGAGCACCTCAGAACGACACCAGAACATCGCGCCGCACCCAGCGCCGCGCCACACCGCAGCGCACCGCAGGGCACCGCACGCACCGCACGCACCGCACCGACCGTGCGCGGCCCGTGTGTTCACAGCCCCGCAACTGAAAGCAAAGCCCCGCCCGGACGGCCACTCGGCCCGTACCGGCCTCACCCTCGAAGGACAGATCCCGATGCGTCATCCCTCCCGCGCGGCCAAGGCGCTGCTCGCCGCCGCCGTGCTCCCGCTCGCCCTGACGGCCTGTTCCTCCGCGACCGGCACCTCGACCTCGTCCGCCACGGCGACGAAGCCGTCCAAAGAGCCCAACGCCGGTCTGCTGACGGGCGCGCAGCTCAAGAAGGCGCTGGCGCCCGCCTCCTTCTTCGCCGCCGGCTTCGCGGTGGATCCGAGCGGCGCGCGGGACTCCGGCACCACGTACACCGCGCCGAGCTCCTCGCCCGCGGCGAAGCCCGACTGCACGCTGCTCGGTGGTACGAGCTGGATAGCGATCACCGGCGACGCGGGGGTCTCCTTCGCCCAGAACGACTACGTCAGCAAGGACACGTCCGAGGACATCGCCCAGGAGATCGACACCTTCCGCGGCACGACCGCGGCGAAGGTGCTGGCGAACCTGAAGAAGGCCGTCGCCGCCTGCGCGACCTACACCGACACGGACACGCACACCAAGGTGAAGGTCACCGGGGCCGACACCACCGGTCTCGGCGACGCGGCCTACACGATCACCCTGACCAACAGCGCCTGGCAGAACGGATCGACGCTGATCGCCGCGCAGTCCGGAACGGACGTCGTCACGGTGCTGTCCACGGACGGACACGACAACGGCGCGGCCACGGCGAAGAAGCTGACCGCCCGGATCGTGACCTCCCTGAAGGGCGAACACGAGCACGCCTGACCGCCCGGATGGGAACATGGCGCCCCCGAGCCATTTCTCGGGAGCCCGGGAATCCTCTCGGGGGTTCACGGGGTAGTTCGGGGGTGTGATGGACAAGCGCGTGGAAGCCGGCTGGTTCCAGCGGCTGGCGTGGTCGGTTCTGGCGGTCGGATCGTTCGGCCTGCTGGTGTGGGTGCCTTTCCTGTACGTGGCGATCCGCCGGGGGCGGGGGGCCGACTGGGGCGCCTTCGTCTCGTTCGCGCTGTACGAGGTGGGGTTCCTGTCGTTGGCGAGCCTCCCGACGGGCAAGGGTGAGGCGACCTTGGGCCTGGTCGTCCTGGCCACCCTGGGCCTGGCCGTGTGGCTCCTTCTGGGCCCGCTGTTCGACAAGCTCACGCCGAGGAACGCCATGGCCAGCGCGGGCCCTGCCCCCTGGCCGGGCCAAGGAGCGGGCAACCCTTATCTGCGCTGACACCCGGCAGCGCGACGGGAGCGAGGCACCGGGCGGTTCGCCGCCGCCGGGTGCCGCGGACTCCCCCCCGCCGGGAGCCCGGCTCGATCCTGACGCCCGGCCCGGCCGACACCCCTCCGCCCCACCGGAGCAGCCCGGCGGCACAGCCCTCCGACGCACCGGGGCAGAAGGGCGAGCGCCGCCCATTCCCCGGCGGCCCCCCGACCCCACCTCGCTCCCCACGCATACCGTCGGCGCCCGTCACGTCCCGTCGATGCCGATGAGCCGGCGCACGCCTCGCGCACGGGTGCCCGCTTGACTCCCCCATGAATGATCTTGACTCCCCCATGGCTCGAACTTGATTTCACCTTGCATGAATTGACCATTCAACTTTCCCCTGGCTTGAAACACTCCTCGGGCAATTGAGGGAATTGGGCGAGGGTCCGCGACGGGGGACCGATGGCGGCCGCGACGGCGGCCGGCGCGACCAGACCCGACGACCCGCTCGTCCCCACCCCGTCACACCAGGAGTCCACCCATGGCCATCAACGCCCGCCGCAACAGACAACTGCTGGAGACCTCGGCCCCCCTGCTGCTCCCGGGCGAGCAGGTCGAACTCACCAGTCTCGCCTCCATCGGCACGGTCTCGGTGCGCAAGCAGGCCCTCACCGCGATCGTGGTCGGCATCCTCACCCTGGGCATGGTGATGGCGACGGTCCGGCCGCGTGCGGTCTACGTCGTCCTGACGAACCAGCGGATCCTGTTCTTCGACGGCAACCGGGGCGGAAAGCCGGGCGCGTTGCTGATGAACATCGCCCGCCCGTACGTCACCGCGACCTCGGCCAAGAAGGCGTTCCTCGGCCTGAAGACCGTCACCCACCTGAGCATCGAGGGCCAGGAGGGCACGCTCAAGGTCGACTTCCCGGTCCAGACCCGCGCCGACGGCCGTGTGTTCGCCGGGGCCCTGCCGGTCACGCGCTGACGCACACCGGGGCCGCCGGGTTCCTGCCGGTCACACACTGACGCACACCGGGGCCGCCACGGTCGGCGGCCCCACCTCGCACCACAGCAGCTTGCCGCTCGTGCCGAACAGATCGTCGCCGAGCGGGTGCCCGCCCCAGGCGTCCGCGTAGTGGCGTACGAGGAAGAGCCCGCGCCCGCCGTCCGCCTCGACCGGAACGGGACCGAGTACGCCGTGCCGCTTGTCGAACGGCGGCGGGATGCGCGGGTCGGCGTCCCAGACGCTGATCCGCAGCCGGCCACCGTCGAGCGCCCGGAGCCGAAGCGTCGCGGGCCCGCCGGAGTGCCGGTAGGCGTTCGTGACGAGCTCCGAGGCCAACAACTCGGCGGCGTCGGCGATTTCAGCCATCCCATGTCCGCCGAGAACAGCCCTGAGGGTGACCCGGGCGACGCGAGGCGCGAGCGGATCATGCGGAAGCTGGAGGGCGTACGCCCAAGAGGGGGACGCATCGGACTTCTGCGGGGATACGGTGACCATGAACGCCTCCTGCGGTGGGGGTATTCGGGTTCGCTCCACTGATCCGGCCGGGCGGTGGCATGTCGCGCGAGCACGCGGGGCGCGGGGCGCTTCCGGCTTATCGGCGGGGGAGTTGAGCGACTTGGACTCCATGACCGTAGAGCGTTCCATGGACTACATTCCATGAATTGCAGGGAATGCAGTCCCTAATACCTTCGTGTGGGTGACCCACGCGCCATACGTACGAACGGGAAGTCGCCGCTCATGCCGCAGCCGAGCCCACCACCCACCGCGCGACGCCGACGGCTGGGTGTCGAGCTACGGAGACTGCGCGAGCGCGCGGACCTGTCCGCCACGCAAGCCGCCGTGCTGATGGGCGCCACGCAATCTCGGGTGAGCAACATCGAGGCCGGTCGCTACGGCGTCAGCGCGGACCGGGTACGCACCATGGCCGGCCACTACGACTGCACGGACGAGCCGCTGATCGACGCGCTCGCGGCGATGACCGGCGAGCGGCGCCGGGGCTGGTGGGAGGAGTACCGCGAGATCCTGTCACCGCGCATGCTGGACCTCACCGAGGTCGAACACCACGCCGTCGCAATCCGAGCGGCGCAGGTCATCAACATCCCAGGCCTGCTTCAGACCACGGACCACGCCCGCGCCCTGTTCGGTCACACTGTGCCCGCCCTGAAAGCCCACGCCATCGAACACCGCGTCTCGCACCGCATCAAACGCCAGGGACTGCTGCACCGCGAACAGCCGCCGCCGTATGCCGCGGTCATCCACGAGGCTGCCCTGCGCATGCGCTTCGGCGACCGCGCCACGGTCAAGGCCCAGCTCCATCACCTCAACGAGATGGGCGAACTGGACCACGTCACGATCCTCGTCGTCCTCTTCGCCGGAGGCCCGTTCCATACGTCCGGCCAGGGAATCGACTACTTCCACGGCCCGGTCCATCAGCTCGATACCGTCCAGCTCGACACCGACCATGGAGCCGAACTCATCGATGCTCCGGCCCAATTGGAACGTCAGCACCTCGCCCTGGACCGCATGCGCCAAGTCGCCCTCTCCCAGACCGAGTCCCGCGACTTCATCGCCCAACTCGCCAAGGACGTCTGAAGGAGCCCCGATGCCCGAACTGAACTGGCAGAAGTCCACCCACAGCCAGGAGGCGTCCTCCTGCGTCTATCTCGCCACCACCCCCACCGGAACGATCCTCCTCCGCGAGAGCGACGCCCCCGAAACCGTCCTCGCCACCGGGCCGCGCCAACTCGCCGCCCTGATATCCGCTCTGCGCCCGGTCCGGCGTTAGCGTCGCGGCCGCTGTCAGAGGGGGTCGGTAGGGTCGGCGCACCTGATCGATCGAGGAGCGTGCGCATGAGATCTCCGGCCGAGCTGGACGACGTCCGGTGGTCCGAACTGACCCACGCCTACGGCCCCGCCGAGGACGTACCGGAGCTGATCAGGGCGCTCTACGAGGACGACGAGGAAGCCGCCGACGAGGCGGTCTACGAGCTCTACGGCAACATCCACCACCAGGGCACGATCTACCAGGCCTCGGCGCCCGCCGTCCCCTTCCTCGCGCACGCCGCACTCCACGCGCCGCGCAAGCGCGAGGACTTGCTGATGCTGCTGGCCGTCCTCGCCGACCACGGCCCCGACTTCGCCGAGTCCCCGCACTGGCCCAGAAGTGACATCGCCGCCATCTGCGCGGAGCTGTGCGCCGTGCTCCCGGAACTGCTGCCGTGCCTGGAGGACCCCGAGCGCGGGGTACGCCGGGCGGCGCTCCGGACGGTCGCCGCCGTGGCCGACGTACTGCCGGACAAGCAGCGGGCCCTGGCCGTCGAGCAGGTCGAGGCGCTCTACGCCGACGACTCCGTACCGGCCGTACGGGCGGACGCGCTGATCGTCCTGAACCGGTTCGGCCGGACGCTGGAGCCGCTGGACAATCCGCTGCCCGAGGTCAGGCTGGCCGCCGCCCGGTTGGCCGCGGAACGGTCGGGACCTCCGTACGCACCGGAACTCGTGGAGATCTTGGCCGAGGACGGCGCCGAACCCGACCCCGGGGACGACGACTTCCCCTGGTCGGACACGACCACCCAGGAGCAGCGGCTCACCGACCTGCTCACCCAGGACCCCGACGCCGGTCTCACCGTGGCCGCCCGCTGGATCGGGGCCGGGGACTTCGGCTCACAGGGCTCCTGGCTGGCGGAAGGGATCGCCGCGAGCTGGCGCGACAAGGAGCGCGAGGTCCTGAGCCTGTCGCTGGCCGCCCTCCCCCACGCCAGGGACACGGCCGCCCTCCGCACCCGCTTCCGCGTGATCGGCCACTGGATCGACCTCCTGCCCGAGCCGGACGCCGGCCTCCGGGACGCGCTCCACCGGCACGCCGGCGCCGAGGACGAGGACGAGGACGAGAGCGCCGAACCGGCGCTCCTCGCCCTGACGCACTCCCGCGACCCGCGCGCCGTGGACCTGGTGATCGAGCGCCCCACCGCCCGGCTGCTCGAAGCGGCGGCCCTGCGCTTCCCGGAGGCGGCCCACCGGCTGATACCGGTGATACGCCGAGAGCTGGCCGCGGGCGCCACCGGGAACGACGGCATCGCCCTCATCCGGGCCCTGGACTCGTTCGGCGCCGAGGCGCGCGCGGCCCAGCCCGAGCTGATCGACTGCCTCCGGACCCGCCGCGCGGCCATCGTCGCCGCGCGCCGGCTCGGCGCCAACGCGGTGAGCACACCGGAGATCACCGGCCTGCTGCACGAAGCCACGCGGAGCACGGACGCCTCCCTGAGGGCCTCGGCGGCAGTGGCCCACCACCGCCTGACCGGCGACCCCGAAACGGCACTTCGCACCTACGAAGGGCTGCTCTCCTCCGGAGGCCAGGCCCACTGGTACCTGAGCGGTCTGGAGCCGATGGGCTGCGCGGCAGCTCCCCTGCTCCCCCGTATCGAGCCGCTGCTGGAGTCCGGCCACGACTGGACGCGCAAGGCGGCCGCCGAGGCCCACCACTGGATCACCGGCTCCCCGGACCGCGCCGTCCCCGTCCTCGCCGACCTGGTCGGCACCACCCCGGTAGGCCTCAGCGCCCTCAAGGCCCTCACCACGACGGGCCGTTCCCCGGAGGAACTCCACCCGTCCCTCCAGTCCTACGTGTCCTCCCCGAAGCGTCTCCTCACCGACACCCCCTTCTCGGGCCAGGGCCACCCGGACGAAGAACTCCGCACCGCGTCCCGACTGCTGCTCACGATCGGCTGACAGGACGAACGTAAGAAACAACCGCTGAAGCGGGGTGACACCTGCCGCGTGGGCGTACCACCGACGGCGGTCCACTCGATCGCGGCCGGCAACTTCGCTCCCGGGCTAGGAACCGATCCGGTCGCGGCACGAGTACGTGTCCAGCTGCGCGTCCCTCGGCTTGTAGCGGCTCTCCCAGTTCGGATCGGCAGCCGGGATCGAGGGAAGTTCGTTCTTGAAATCCCGGCTCCAGTCCTCCGATTTCACGTACTCCTTCAACGCCTGCTTGATGTCCGCGCAGGCTCCGCGATGCTTCTTGGGCAGCCCGACGCCGTAGTACTGGGCGTCCCCGATCGTCAGATGCGGAACGACTTCGAGGTTCTTGTGGACCTGCGTGAAGCCGTAGAGAATCAACTGGTCCGAGGAGACGGCGTCCACCGCGCCCGACAGCAGGTCGGCGACGCACTTCGACGCGTCGGAGTCCTGGACGGGCACCAGCCCCGTCGTCCTCTGGTCGATGGTCGGGGTCGAGGTCGTGCCGGTCCAGGTGCAGACCCGCTTGCCCTTGAGATCACTCATCCTCCTGACCCGCGGGCCCTTCTTGCGCACGAGGAACCCCTGGTAGGTGACCGCGTACGGCCCGGCGAAGTCATGGGCGGGAAGCCCGTTCGAACCCGTGAGCCGGGGGTTGTTGATCGAGTAGGTGGCCACGACGAGGTCGATGTGATGCTTTCCGTCGAGGTCGGTCTGCCGGTCCTCCGACGGCACGTTCTTGAAGTCGGGCGGCTTGTGGAGCGCGTCCGCGGCCAGTCGTGCGATCTTGATGTCGAACCCCGATCGCACCGCGTACGAACCGTTCTGGAATCCCGTACCTGGCTGGTCGCCCTTCACTCCGATCCGGACCTCCTCGCCGCCGGGCCATGCGTCCGATCCGCACGCGGTGGTGGTGGCGAAAGCGAGCAACGCACAGGACGTGAGAGTGATCCAGGACCGTATTCGCCTCACGGCAGCCACCATTCATCGTCGTGCAGGACGGCGGGCTCGAAGGCGAGGTCCATCAAGCACCCTTCGCCGGCGTGGATCACTACGGTCAGTTCAACGTCCCTGCGGGCCCCGTGCAGATTGATGTCCCCGGTCTGCCCGCTCATCAGCGTGACCGCCTCCGGCTTCTGCGCCATGCCGTCAACCCTGGCCGCCACCTCGGCGTGCGCCGACGCGACACACGTGCCCGTGGGGTAGTGGTCCGGCAGCGTGATGCGCACCCTCACGTGCGAGCGGGTGGGGGTCGCGACGATATCCGCGGTGATCTGATCCTTGTCGGCCAACGGCTTCTGGTGCTTCACCGTGACCGGGACGGTCAGGTCCCCGTGGTCGGCCAGCACCTTGTAGCAGCCCGCCGCGATCGAGGCGCTCAGAACAGCGCCGACGACCAGCACGAGAGACGCGGTGAACTTCTTCCTGACCCATTCGCAGGCGAACCAGAGACAGAGTGAGGCAGTGATCGCGCACAGTACGACCAGCACGCCGTAGAAGACGTGCTGCCCCGCGGATGCTTCGGGCGCCATGACTATCTCGATGACTGCGCCGGCTGCCACCACCATCAGAGCGAGGACCTGGACCCAGGAGTCCTCGACAAACGTGATGAACTGGTTTCCGCCCCCGGTGTGAGTGGGGCTCTTGTCACCGCTGTGGACGGGCTGTTGTTGTTGAAGTGCGCGAGTCGCGTTTCCGTCCGCCATCATTGATACGTGATGTGCTGATCGCCGGAACCGGTATGGGTGGGGCTCTTGTCACCGGTCGTGACGATGGACGACGGGTGGGGCGGCGCCCCCAGCTCGTCGGCGATCGCGGCCCGGTCCTCCGGCGACAGCCGCGCCAACGCGGCGGCCAATCGCTGCTCGCGGCCAGCCTCTCCTTCGCTCTCCAGCGCTTGCGTCAGTTCCGAGTCGTCGGCACGCCCCCGCCGGGACAGCACGCCCCTGACCCGCACACCGATCTGCGACCAGGGAACCTGGCTGATCAGTCCTGCCAGTGCGTTCACTCCGGCCGTGACAGCCACGGCTTCCAGATCCTCGCTCATTCTCAAATCTCCCTGTACTGCGTCCCGTTGGGGCGACCGTAGAACCAACGGGACGAACTCCATGAAATTTCGGGAGATTTACCGCTGCGCCAGGCTCATCGTGGTAACGACCATCCCGACTGCCGCCGAGTGAGCCGGCCGGGCAGGGGCGGAGAAGCGTTCGGCGTCGTCCGGGCCACTTCCACGGCGCGCGTCGAACACGACTTCGACCATGGGAACACCGCGTAACAGCTCCGCTACACAGGCACACCACGGCGGTGCGAACGCGAGCATCTCCCGCATGCACAGAACCACCTCCGCCGCCGCGTCGGCCGTCGCGCCCGTCGTCGCTCTCCTGACCCTTCTGACCGCGTGCGGCAACGCACCCGCGAAACCCCCGGCCGACGCGCACGAACCGGCGAGGGCGAGCACGCGCGCCGACGGCCGGCCCACCGCGCGCGCCGCCTTCCAGGCCATGGCCACGCACGTACGAACGGCGACTCTCACGGGAGCCGTCACGGCGGAGAGCGACCCCAACCACCTGCTCGGCCGCCCGGGCGAGTACACGTCCAAGGTCACCTTCTCGGACAGTTGGGTGCAGGCGTCCCAGGTGACCGGCGCGGACCCCGGCGCCGTCGAACGCGGCGGCGCGATCGAAGTGTTCGCCAACGCCGCGGACGCCAGGGCGCGCGCGGAGTACATCCGCGCCATCGCCAAGTCCTCCCCGGCGTTCGCCGAGTACGACTACGTCCACGGCTCGGTCCTCGTACGCGTCTCCCGCTACCTCACCCCGAAGCAGGCGGCCCAGTACGAGTCGGCCGCTACGGGACTCGGCTGAGGGCGTGGTGGCGGCACCTCGCCCCCTGCCGTTTCCGTCCCGCCGCGGGGCGGAACCGGAGGTCCCGTCGCGGGACGAAGCCAGGGCCGCCGCCGACGGGTCGAGGCCCCCTCACGTCACTTCGCGTGGAACCTCTTCGGCGCCTCGGTCGGGTTCCCGCCCGAGGGGAGCTTCTGGCCCGGGCATCCGCCCAGCACCTTCTTCATGGCCGCCTTCTCGGCGCCGGTGACCCAGAGCCCGTACTTCTTCTTCACCGCCACCTGCGCGGCGACATACGTGCAGCGGTACGCCTTGTTCGGCGGGAGCCAGGTCGCGGTGTCGCCGTCGCCCTTGCTGCGGTTGGCGCTCGCGCCGACGGCACGGAGGTTGAGCGGGTCGTTGGCCAGCGCTATCCGCTTGCTCGCGTCCCAGTACTTGGCGCCCTTCTGCCAGGCGTCCGAGAGCGCGACGAGGTGGTCGATGTCGACCAGGCTGCGCCCGCGGACGAACGTGACCTCCTCGCCGCCGTACGGATCGGGGTCGAGGACCCCGCGGGACACCCTGCACGTGCCGTCGCTGAACTTCACGGCCTTGAGGTCCCGCTTGAGGATGTCGTCACGGGTGTCGCACCGGTTCGCGTCGGTGTCGGCCCAGGCCGTGCCGAACCGCTCCCTGCTGTACCCGGTCTTGGGCGCGCGGCCCTTGACTGCCAGCGAGTCCACGGCGGTGAGCGCGGCCCCACCACCGCCGGCCGCCGTCTCCTGCGGTCCCTCCGAGCCCAGCGCGTCCTTCTTGCAGCCGCTGACCCCGGCACCCATGACGAGCACCACCAACGCGGCAGCCGCCGCCCCACCCCTCACACGCAGCACGACGCCCCTCCCCTTCGCCTCCCCGGATCCGTCCCGATCGGACGTGATTCCCGTCTGCCCAAGGTAATGGCCGCCATGCCCCTGCCATACCGGGCATCGACGGGCAAGAGGCGCACGCCGGGCGTATCGTCGATCGTGAGTCACCCCGGAAGGAGCTCTGGATGGGCATCTTCGACAAGTTCAAGAGCAACCGGGCGGCACAGGACAAAGCATCGGACATGTCCGACGCCGCCGAGAAGCAGGTCAACAAGAAGACCGGCGACAAGTACACGGACAAGGTCGACGACGCGCAGCAGAAGGCCGAAGGCGCGATGGGCATGGACCGCAACCGCGACCGGCCCCCACAGTCATAGCCGGAGCGATCCGAGCAATCCCCTCCAATCCGAGCCCCACCGCGGCATCCCCGCCGGGTGGGGCTGGGGTCGTTGACGATCCGCGGCAGGGTTTGGGGGTCGCCGGCCCTCTCCCCGCCCCGGTCGCCCGGGCCCCCGTCACGCCGGGTCGCGTCGCGCGCGTCAAAACCTCCCGATCCTTCGCGCGCGTCAAAACCTCCCGATCCTTCGCGCGCGTCAGACCTTCCCGATCCCCAGCGTCGTCTCCGACGGCAGCAGTCCCGAGCCCAGTACCGCGACCCAGAACTCGCCGAGCAGATCGGCGAGGCGGGTGACGGACTCCGGGCCGAGCGCCTGCCAGGGGGCGGCGGCGAGCCGATCGGTGTGACGCTCGACCCCGCGGCGCAGCTCACGGCCGGCCTCCGTGGCGATGCCGTCCTTGTCGACCAGGCCCCGGACGGTCAGCCGGTCCCGGGCGGCGGCCCACTCCTCGGGGCTCCAGCCCCGGCTCTCGAACCGCTCCACGGAGGCCGCGCCTATCGCCGCGAAGGAGACCAGCGATTCGGCCGGGTCGAGGTCCGCGACGAGCAGGGCCGCGAGATGACCGTCGCCGCGATGCTCGCGCAGGACCGTCGCCGCGTGCCAGAGCTGGAGATGTGAGGCCTCGGGCCAGGGCAACTCGGCGTTGGCCGCGGCGAGCTGACGGCCCGCGGTGTCCACGGCCTCGGCGGCCCGGCGGGCCAGCGCTGCGGCCTCGGCCAGCTCGGGACTGTCGACGCGGTCGCCGAGGATCGCGCGGTACGCCCGGTCGACCGCGCGCTCGCGCGCCGCGAGCACCTGCTCCGGACTCGCCGTCCGCCACGCGGACTTGATGTGCTCGTCCACCATGCGCGGGCTGAAACTGTAGAAGGCGGAGGCCACCCGTCGGCCGCCCACCGCCCCCAACGGCGCCGCGCGGTAGGGGAAGTAGCTGGGCCAGCGCTCCTCGGTCCCGTATCCGAGCGCCGCCGCCTCCTCGAAGGCCTCCGGCGCGTAGTACAGCACGGCGTGCAGGGGCTCCAGCACATGCCAGAGCTGACGCACCCGCCCGAGATCGGCACCCGCGGCGTCCGCGGACACGACCCCCTGCCCGCCCGCCTCGCCCGCTCCGCCGGTCCCACTCGTCCCGCTCACGTTCCCGGACATGACTCCACCCCTCGTCACGTATCGACACGCTCACAACTTGACACTGACAAGATTGCACCCGCCGCCCAAACTTGTCAACGACTAGATTCGGCGTACGCTGCTGTCATGGATCCCGCGAAGACCAGCGGCTCGGCTCGCCCCTACCACCACGGGGACCTGCGCCGCGCCATCCTCGGCGCCGCTCTCGACGTCATCGCCACCGAAGGGCCCTCCGCGGTGAGCCTGCGCGACCTGGCCCGCCGCGCGGGCGTCTCGCACGCGGCACCGGCACACCACTTCAAGGACCGCGTCGGCCTCCTCACGGCCATCGCGGCGGAGGGCTTCGGGCTCCTGGCGACCGCGCTCGACGACGCCGAGGACCTGCGGGACGCCGGCGTGCGCTACGTACGCTTCGCGCGGGAGCATCCCGCCCACTTCCAGGTCATGTTCGCCCCGGAGCTGCTCCGCGCGAACGACCTGGAGCTCGCGACGGCCCGGACACTCGCCGGCGGGCGGCTGCGGGCCGCCGTGTCCGCGATCCCCTCGGAGGGCCGCGGCCCCGACGCCCGCCTCGCCGGCATCGCGGCCTGGTCCCTCGCCCACGGCTTCGCCACGCTCCTGATCAGCCACAACCTGGACGGCCAGGTGGGCGGACAGGACGCGGACGAGGTCTTCCACGCCCTGACGGGCATGCTGTTCCGCTCCCCGCAGTCCTGACCGCCCACGCCCGCGGGCGGGCGCCGCCCCCGGCGCCACCGCAGGCCCCGGCGGCCGCTCCCCTCGACGCGACCCCGGCGGCCGCGGCCCCGCGGCTACGACCCCAGGATCGAAGCCAGGAACTCCCCGGTCCAGCCGAGCAGTTCCCGGCCCACCAGCGGCCTTCCGCCGACCTTCGCGGTCTTCGGGCGCGGGACGAGGATCTGGTGGGCCGTCGGCTTGATGACGGTCCCCGGGTACAGGCGCTGAAGGCGAAGCTCCTGAGACTCCCTCAACTCCACCGGCGCGAAGCGGATGTTGTTGCCCTGAAGGACGATCTCGCCGACCCCGCAGGCGCGCGCGAGCATCCGCAGGCCCGCCACCAGGAGCAGGTTCTCGACCGGCTCCGGGAGCTTGCCATAGCGGTCGACCAGTTCCTCGCGTACGGCCTTGACGTCCTCCTCCGTGTTCGCGGAGGCGATGGACCGGTACGCCTGGAGGCGCAGCCGCTCGCCCGGCGCGTACTCGTGCGGGACGTGCGCGTCGACCGGAAGCTCGATCTTGACCTCCAGCGGCGGCTCCTCCTCCACCCCGCCTTCCAGGGAGGCGCGGTAGTCCGCGACGGCCTCGCCCACCATGCGGACGTACAGGTCGAAGCCGACGCCGGCGATGTGGCCCGACTGCTCCCCGCCGAGCAGATTGCCCGCTCCGCGGATCTCCAGGTCCTTCATCGCCACGTACATGCCCGCGCCCATCTCCGTGTGCTGGGCGATCGTCGCGAGACGCTCGTGAGCGGTCTCCGTCAGCGGCTTCTCCGGCGGGTACAGGAAGTAGGCGTAGCCGCGTTCCCGGCCGCGGCCGACCCGGCCGCGGAGCTGGTGGAGCTGCGACAGACCGAAGTTGTCGCCGCGCTCCACGATCAGCGTGTTCGCGTTCGAGATGTCGATGCCCGACTCGACGATCGTCGTGGACACCAGCACGTCGAACCTCTTCTCCCAGAAGTCGACGACCACCTGCTCCAGGGCCTGCTCCCCCATCTGGCCGTGGGCCGTGGCGATCCGCGCCTCCGGGACGATCTCCCTGAGCCGGGCGGCCGCCCGGTCGATGGACTCGACCCGGTTGTGGATGTAGAAGACCTGGCCCTCGCGCAGCAGCTCGCGGCGGATCGCGGCGCCGATCTGCTTCTCCTCGTACGGGCCGACGAAGGTCAGCACCGGGTGCCGCTCCTCCGGCGGGGTGGTGATCGTGGACATCTCCCGGATGCCCGTCACCGCCATTTCGAGCGTACGGGGGATGGGGGTGGCGGACATCGTCAGGACGTCGACGTTGGCGCGCAGCTTCTTGAGCTGCTCCTTGTGCTCGACGCCGAAGCGCTGCTCCTCGTCGACGATGACCAGGCCCAGGTCCTTGAACTTCGTCTCCGAGGAGAACAGGCGGTGGGTGCCGATGACGAGGTCCACCGAGCCCTCGCGCAGGCCCTCCAGGACGGCCTTGGCCTCGGTCTCCGTCTGGAAGCGGGACAGGGCCCGGACGTTCACCGGGAACTGCGAGTAGCGCTCGGAGAACGTGCCGAAGTGCTGCTGCACGAGCAGGGTCGTGGGCACCAGGACCGCGACCTGTTTGCCGTCCTGCACCGCCTTGAACGCGGCACGGACCGCGATCTCCGTCTTGCCGTAGCCGACGTCTCCGCAGATCAGGCGGTCCATCGGGACCGTCTTCTCCATGTCCTCCTTGACCTCGGCGATCGTCGTGAGCTGGTCGGGGGTCTCCGCGTACGGGAACGCGTCCTCCAGCTCGCGCTGCCAGGGCGTGTCGGCGCCGAAGGCGTGACCGGGGGCCGCCATGCGCGCCGAGTACAGCTTGATCAGGTCGGCGGCGATCTCCTTGACCGCCTTCTTGGCGCGCGCCTTGGTCTTGGTCCAGTCGGCGCCGCCGAGGCGGTGCAGGGTGGGGGCCTCGCCGCCGACGTACTTGGTGATCTGTTCGAGCTGGTCGGTGGGGATGTAGAGGCGGTCGCCGGGCTGGCCGCGCTTGGCGGGGGCGTACTCGACGACCAGGTACTCACGCGTCGCGGACTGGACGGTGCGCTGCACCATCTCGATGTAGCGGCCGACACCGTGCTGTTCGTGGACGATGTAGTCGCCGGTCTCCAGGGTCAGCGGGTCGATCGTCTTGCGGCGGCGGGCCGGCATCCGGGCGCCGTCCTTGCCCGCCGCCTTCTGGCCGGAGAGGTCGGTCTCCGTCAGGACGGCGAGGCGCAGCGCCGGGTCGACGAAGCCGTAGTCGATGGAGCCGCACGCCACGTGCACGACGGAGGGGCCGATGTCGGTGAGGTCGGTGTCCAGGCGGGCGGCGATGCCCTCGCCGCCGAGCACCTCGACGGTGCGGGCGGCCGGGCCGTGCGCCTCGGTGACGTAGACCGTGTGCCAGCCCTCGGCCAGCCAGCCCTTGGTGTCGGCGAGCGCCCGGGCGGTGTCGCCGCGGTAGGTCTCGGGGGCGTGCATGCCCAGCTTGAGGGTGTCCCCCACCCCGCCGGCGAAGGCGTCCGTGAGTTCTCCGTCGGCGGCGAACGGCGACACCGACCACCACATCATGTCCAGCTCGCGGGCCCGGTCCCGTACGTCCGCGATGGACCACAGGGAGGCCGCGCCGACGTCGATGGGGGCCTCGCCTCCACCGGCCGTCGCCGCCCAGGACGCCTGGAGGAACTCCTGCGAGGTCGCGACCAGGTCGGAGGCCCGGGTCCGTACCCGCTCCGGGTCGCACACGATCGTCATCGCGCCCTCGGGCAGGACGTCGAGGAGCAGTTCCATGTCGTCGACGAGGACCGGGGCGAGCGATTCCATGCCCTCCACGGCGATGCCTTCGGCGATCTTGCCGAGGAGTTCGCCGAGCTCCGGGTGGGCCTCGGCGAGGGCCTCGGCCCGCGCCCGGACGTCCTCCGTGAGCAGCAGTTCACGGCAGGGCGCGGCCCACAGGCCGTGTTCGGCGACCTCCAGCGAACGCTGGTCCGCGATCTTGAAGTAGCGGATCTCCTCGACGTCGTCGCCCCAGAACTCCACGCGCAGCGGGTGCTCCTCGGTGGGCGGGAAGACGTCCAGGATGCCACCGCGGACGGCGAACTCGCCGCGCTTCTCGACGAGTTCGACACGGGAGTACGCGGCTGCCGCGAGCGCCTCGACGGTCTCGCCGAGGTCGGCGCTCACGCCGGTGCGCAGGATCACGGGCTCCAGGTCGCCCAGGCCCTTGACCTGGGGCTGGAGGACCGAGCGGATGGGAGCGACGACGACGGACACCGGTCCGGTCTCGGGGTCGTCGGGGCGCGGGTGGGCGAGGCGCCTCAGGACGGCGAGGCGCCGGCCGACGGTGTCGGAGCGGGGCGAGAGCCGCTCGTGGGGCAGCGTCTCCCACGAGGGGTACTCCGCGACGCCGTCCGGCGGGAGCAGGGTGCGCAGGGCGGCGGCCAGGTCCTCGGCCTCGCGGCCCGTGGCCGTGACCGCGAGGACCGTACGGCCGGTCTCGCGGGCGAGCGCGGCGACGGCGAACGGGCGGGCCGCCGGTGGGCCGACCAGGTCGACATGCATCCGGTTGCCGTCGGCGGCGGCCTTCGCCGCCTCCGTGAGGGCGGCGTCCTTGACGACGGCGTCGAGCAGACCGTGCAGGCTCATGAAGGGCTTCCATCCCGGGGAGTGGGCAACGCGAGACGCCCGACACGTGGGACGGGCCGGGGGCATCCAGCCTACGACTCCGGGCCCGCCCGCGCGTGACCGTCCGCCGAGGGCCCGCCCCGCTCCGGGGCGACCGGCCCGGCACCCGGCCCGCCCAGGACACACCGCATCCCGAACGCGCCGCGGGGGGGCCGGGGGGGGGGGGGGGCTGGGGCCGCGCGCGCGCGCCCGCGGGGCCCGCCCCGCCCCCCCCCCCCCCGCCCGCCCCCCGCCCCACCCCCTCGCGCGGGCGGCGGGGGCGCGGGTGGGGGCTCGCCGAGGCCCCCGCCGGCCCCGCGCCGGGGCCACCGCGACCCCCGTACGCGGTGACCCCTTCGACCGCCCGCCGATCGGCCAGGACTGCTCCTAGTCGGTGGCGATCGCGTTCAGTACGTTCATCCGGCCCGCCCGGAACGCCGGGATCAGGGCGGCGAACAGGCCCACGAAGGCCGATCCGGCGAAGACCCCGATGATGGTCGGCCAGGGGATCTCCAGAACCTTCAGTCCCTCCAGGGCGAGGAGCTGCTGGGCCGTGGCGCCCCAGCCCATGCCCAGGCCGAGGCCGAGCAGCGCGCCGAAGAGGGCGATGACCACCGACTCCATCCGGATCATGCGGCGGAGCTGGCGGCGCGAGAGGCCGATGGCCCGCATCAGACCGATCTCCCTGGTGCGCTCGACCACGGAGAGGGCGAGGGTGTTCACCACACCGAGGACCGCGACGATGATCGCGAGGGCGAGCAGGCCGTAGATCAGGTTCAGCATCTGTCCGATCTGGTCCTTCATGGCCTGCTTGTAGTCGGTCTGGTCGCGGACCTGGTACTGCGGGTAGTCGTGCAGGGAGGACTTCAGGGCCTTGTACGCGCTGTCCTGCTGTCCGTCCTCGGCCGAGGCGAAGACCAGCTCGTCCAGCGGCATCTTGTCGGCCGGCACGTACTTGGCGAGCGTGGCGATGGAGATGTACTTCGAGCCCTTGTCGATGACGGCGTCGCTGCTGGTGATGGCGCGGACCGTCAGGTTCGCGGTGGCGCCGTCCTTGAAGGCGACCTTGATCTTCGACCCGAGGTGGATGCCGTGGTCCTTGGCGAACTTGTCGTGCACGGACATCGAGTCGGGCAGGTAGGCGTCCTTCAGGTCGCCGGCGACGGTCTTGGTCCGCAGGTCGGTGGCGTACGACGGGTCGGCCGCCGTGATGTCGGTGTCCTTGAGCGTCTTGCCGTCGGGGGTGGTGTAGTCGCCCTCGGTGACCCGGTACTCGGTGACCCGGGACAGCCCCGGCGTCTTCTTCACGGCCCGCACGGCCTGCGGGGTGATCGGCTGACCGCCGTCGTTCTGGATGATGAAGTCGGTGCCGACGGTCTTGTCGAGCTCGTCGGTCGCGGAGGCGACCATGGAGGAGCCGACCACGGACAGGCAGGCGACCAGCGCGAGGCCGATCATGAGGGCGGCGCCGGTGGCGCCGGTGCGGCGCGGGTTGCGCAGGGCGTTGCGCTCGGCCAGGCGTCCCACCGGGCCGAACGCCCGCAGCAGGACCGCGCCCAGGACGCGCACCACACCGCTCGCGAGCAGCGGGCCGATGACGACGAACCCGAGCAGGCTGAGCACCACGCCGAGGCCGAGCCACATCGAGCCCTCGCTCGCCTTGGTGGCGTCGGCGGCGAGGTAGAGGCCGAAGCCGCCGGCGCCGGTGAGGAGCAGGCCGAGCACGGCCCGTACGACTCCGGCCTTCGCGTCGGCGGGGGCGCCGGCGTCGCGCAGGGCGGCCATCGGGGAGACCTTGCCGGCCCGGCGGGCGGGCAGATAGGCCGCCAGGACCGTGACGACGATGCCGAGCGCCATGCCGATCACCGGGGTCGTCCAGGCCACCGTCAGGTCGTCGGTGGACAGGTTCATGCCGGTCATGCCCATGAGCTTCATCAGGCCGACCGCGATGCCGATGCCCGCGCCGACACCGAGGACGGAGCCGACCGTGCCGAGGAGCAGTGCCTCGACCAGGACCGAGCGGTTGACCTGCTTGCGGCTGGAGCCGATGGCCCGCATCAGACCGATCTCGCGGGTGCGCTGGGCGACCAGCATCGAGAAGGTGTTGATGATCAGGAAGATGCCGACCAGGAAGGCGATCCCGGCGAAGCCGAGCATCGCGTACTTCATGACGTCCAGGAAGCCGCTCACGTCCTGGCTGTTGGCGTCGGCGGTCTCCTTGGCGGTCTGCACCTTGAAGTGGCCGCCGGTCGCGGCCTTCACGTCCTGCTTGAGCCGGGCGTCGCTGACTCCGGCGGCCGCGGTGACGTTCACGTTGGTGTAGACGCCGGTCCGGCCGACGAGCGTCTTCTGTGCGGTCGGCGTGTCCAGGTAGAAGATCGCCGCGCCGGGGTTGGTGACGGTGAAGTGCGCGATGCCGGAGATCTTCGCGGTGTGCGTGCCGACGGCGCTGATCACGCCGATCTCGTCACCGAGCTTCAGGTGGTGCTTGTCGGCGGTGTCCTCGTCGACCATCACCTGGCCGGATCCCTTCGGCGCCGTGCCGGAGGTGATCTTCATGGTGCGCGCTTCGTTGGCGTTCCAGCTGCCGACGATGGTGGGCGCGCCGCTGGAGGGCGACAGGTTGTCCTTGTCGGCGTCGACGACGGTCACGGCGCTGGAGAAGACCGCGCCCTCGGCCGACTTCACGCCCGGCGCCGACCGCACCTTGTCGAGCACCGAGGCGGGCATGACCGGCGGCTTGCCGTTGCCGGACGTCGTCTCACCGGTGTCCGAGGCGCTCTTCGCGCTCACGGTCACATCGGAGGAGGTGGCCGCGAACAGCTTGTCGAACGTCGTGTTCATCGTGTCGCTGAACACGAGCGTCCCGCAGACGAAGGCCACCGACAGCAGGACGGCGACGGCCGACAGGGCCATGCGTCCCTTGTGCGCGAAGAAGTTGCGCATCGAGGTCTTGAGGACGGTCATGACGTCCGCCCGCGGGAGTCGAAGTCCTTCATGCGGTCCAGGACCTGATCGGCCGTCGGCTGGTGCATCTCGTCGACGATCCTGCCGTCCGCGAGATACAGCACACGGTCCGCGTACGAGGCCGCCACCGGGTCGTGCGTGACCATCACGATGGTCTGGCCGAGGTCGTCGACCGAGCGCCGCAGGAAGCCCAGCACCTCGGCGCCGGCCCGGGAGTCGAGGTTTCCGGTCGGCTCGTCACCGAAGATGATCTCGGGGCGGGCCGCCAGCGCCCGCGCCACGGCGACGCGCTGCTGCTGGCCGCCGGAGAGCTGGGTCGGGCGGTGCTTGAGCCGGTCCTTGAGGCCGACGGTGTCCACGACCTGGTTCAGCCAGGCCCGGTCGGGCTTGCGGCCCGCGATGTCCATCGGGAGCGTGATGTTCTCCAGGGCGTTCAGCGTCGGCAGCAGGTTGAACGCCTGGAAGATGAAGCCGATCCGGTCCCGGCGAAGCTGCGTCAGCTTCTTGTCCTTGAGCCCGGTGATCTCGGTCTCGTCGAGGAAGATCTGGCCGGAGGTGACGGTGTCGAGCCCGGCGAGGCAGTGCATGAGGGTGGACTTGCCGGACCCCGACGGGCCCATGATCGCGGTGAACCGGCCCCGCGCGATGTCCACGTCGACCTGGTCGAGGGCCACGACGCGGGTCTCCCCGGACCCGTACGCCTTGACGACCTGTCGCGCCCGCGCGGCGACGGCCGTACGCCCTCCAGTGCTCTCGTGCCTGGGAATGCTTACAGCCGATGTCACGGTATGTCTCCTAAGTCGGCCGACAGGGGGACCTGCCGGGCTGCGAAAGTCTGTGAGCGGGTGCGACGGCCGCGGAGGTCCACGCCGTTCGGACGCGGTGCGCCGGCCACGTCCGTAAGTCTGCTGCCGCCGGGGGGTCGTACGCGCTGGTGCACGGCCCCGTCTTCTGCTGGGGAAAACCCCACCCCCGGAGGTGCGGTCCGTACGACCGGAGCGCGACTCCGACGACGTAAAACCAGGTTAAGAACGGCTTCGGCCCGTCTCCTCCTCCGACGGGACGAACCCTCCCCGAGCCCTGGTACGGAGATCCCCCTAGGGGTTCTCCACCCTCCGGTGGACAACCCCTCGGGGTCGGGTCCACCCCCGGGCCCACACAGCCTCCACCCTCCCCCGGCGTGAGGCTCAAGTGGGAAGCTGGCCCCGGCAGATGGATGCAGGGGGAAGGAATCCCGTGGGCGAGGGGAACACCGGGACACCGGTCGTACGGGAGCACGCCGCCCGCGCGGACCGGGCCGAGACCCGGCGGCGGCGCGCCGTCGTCGCCGCGCTCATGCTGGCGATGGGGCTCGCCGCCCTCGACTCCACCGTCGTGTCCACCGCCGTTCCGCAGATCGTCGGCGACCTCGGCGGCTTCTCGCTCTTCTCCTGGCTGTTCTCGGGCTACCTGCTGGCCGTCACGGTCACGCTCCCCGTCTACGGCAAGCTCTCCGACACCTTCGGCCGCAAACCGGTCCTCATGGCGGGCGCCGCGCTCTTCCTCCTCGGCTCCCTGCTCTGCGCCGGCGCGTGGAACATGGCCGCGCTCATCGCCTTCCGCGTCGTCCAGGGCCTGGGCGGCGGCGCCCTCCAGGGCACCGTGCAGACACTCGCCGCTGATCTGTACCCGCTCAAGGAACGCCCGAAGATCCAGGCCAAGCTGTCCACGGTGTGGGCGACCTCGGCCATCGCGGGCCCCGCCCTGGGCGGCCTCCTCGCGACGTACGCCGACTGGCGGTGGATCTTCCTCGTCAATCTGCCGGTGGGCGCCCTCGCCCTGTGGCTGATCGCCCGTCATCTGCGCGAACCGCAGCGGACCGTCCCCGGCCGGCGGCCGCGGATCGACTGGGCGGGCGCCCTCGCGGTGTTCGCCTGCGGCGGTGTCCTGCTGACCGCGCTCGTGCAGGGCGGTGTCGCCTGGGACTGGCTCTCGGCCCCCTCGATCGCCCTGTTCACCGCGGGAGCGTGCCTGCTCGCGGTCGTCGTGGCCGTGGAGCGGCGCGCCGCCGAACCGATCATCCCCGGCTGGGTGTGGCGCCGCCGGACGATCGCCGCGGTCAACCTGGCGCTCGGGGCACTGGGACTGCTCATGGTCGCGCCCACGGTCTTCCTGCCCACCTACGCGCAGGCGGTCCTCGGCCTCGCCCCGGTCTCCGCCGGATTCGTGCTCTCCGTATGGACGTTGAGCTGGCCGGCGTCCGCGGCGCTGAGCCAGCACGTCTACCGCCGCATCGGCTTCCGGCGACACCGCCGTGCTCGGCATCGGCACGGCGGGTCTGCTCCTGCTCGCCTTCCCCTTCCTGCCCACCCCGGGCGAGCCGTGGCAGCCCGTCCTGCTGATGCTGCTGCTGGGCGGCGCCCTCGGACTCTTCCAGCTCCCCCTGATCGTCGGCGTCCAGTCCACCGTCGGATGGGCCGAACGCGGCACGACCACCGCCTCCGTCCTGTTCTGCCGGCAGACCGGACAGACCCTCGGCGCCGCCCTCTTCGGCGCCGTCGCCAACGGGGTGCTCGCCGCGCGGCTCGGCGGCGCCGGAGATCTCGACGCGGTGACCCGCGCGCTGAACTCGGGCACCCCGGACGGGCAGTTGCGCCACGCGGTCGCCGACGCGGTGCACGCCGTCTATCTGGGCGCCGCCGGTGCCGCCGCGCTCGCCTTCCTGGTCCTGCTGCTCGTCGCGCCGCGCCGCTTCCCGGTCCTCGACGACCCGACGGACTGACCCCGGCCACCGGTCCTCGGCGACCCCGCGCACCCGCAGCCGAAATCCGGCGGAAGGGGCCGTGCCGGTACATCGATGCCCGTCGCCACCACGAACCACCCGCACCCGGGATCCGGCGCAAGGGGCCGTGCCGGTACATCGATGCCCGTCGCCACCGACGCCCACCCCTCACCCAACGGCGACGGGCTGATGCACCGGCTCGGCCCCGACCCACCCACCGGACGGAACCGCGGTAGGCCGGACCCCCCGCCGAGCACCCGCTTCCCCACGCGAAATCCGAAGAACCTTCAGGGCCGCTCCAGGAGAACTCCACAGGTAAACGCGGGTAACACCCCAGGTCACCGAAGTAAGCGCGTACCGACCGCCCAGTTCGGCGAAAGGGTCGCGCCGCCCCGCTACCTACGAGTAGCGTGCGCGCTGCTCACCCCCCGCTCCCTGCGGTCCCGCCCCGGACCCGAGCCACGCAAGGAGAACCGGGATGCCCGACACGTTCTCGTCCCCCGAGCACCCAAGGCCCCGCCGGCAACAACCGCACCAACGCCCCTACTCGCCGCCCCCGTCCCCACGAGCCCCCCTCTACCAGCCGTACGAGCCCTACGCGGACGACCCCCTGCACCCCGGCCATCCGCCCGAGCCGGCCCCCGACCCCACCCGGCTGACCTACCCCTGGCAGCCCCGGCCCCGGCCTCCCGAGCCCGAGCGGCGGCGGATGCCACGCCAGAAGCCCCTCGGACAGCACAGCGACATCAGACGCCTGCGCGGCGCCTACCGCCGCCAGCGCCGCGTCGCGACCCTCACCGCACTCGGCTACTTCACCCTCTTCCTCATCCTGTCCGCCTTCGCGCCGTCCCTGATGACGAGCACGGTCTCCGGCGGACTGTCGACCGGCCTGCTGCTCGCCCTGCTCCAGGTCCCCGTCACCTGTCTGGCCATCGCCCTGTACGAGCACTCCGCGCGCCGGCGCCTCGACCCCATCGCGGACCGGATCCGCAGACAGAGCGAACTGGACGCGAAGCGGGAGGCGGCGCGATGACGGGATTCACCACGTCCGCCCAGACCATGTCGCTCATGGCGTTCACGGCCGTCGCCACGGTCACCCTGCTGCTGTGCGTGATGACCGGCCCCGACCGGGACGACCTGGACGAGTTCTACACCGGCTACGGATCGCTCTCCCCGATGCGCAACGGCCTCGCCATCGCCGGGGACTACATCTCCGCCGCGAGCGTGCTCGGCACGAGCGGCGTCATCGCGCTGGCCGGCTACGACGGCGTGGTCCTCGCTCTGAGCACGGCCCTGTCCCTGATGCTGCTGATGTTCCTGCTGGCCGAACCCCTGCGCAACGCGGGCCGGTTCACCATGGGCGACGCCCTCGCGCGCCGCATGCCCGGCCGCGCCGTCCGCAACACGGCCTGCGCGGTGACCATCGTGGCGCTGCTGCCCCTCATGCTGGTCCAACTCGCGGGAGCGGGCGACCTGCTGGCGTTCATCCTCGGCTTCTCCGCCGACTCCCTGAAGACCGGCTGCGTCATCGGCCTCGGCGCGTTGATGATCAGTTACGCGGCGATCGGCGGCATGAAGGGCACCGCCCTCATCCAGATCCTGAAGATCGTGATGCTGCTCGGCTCGGGCGCCGTGATCGCCGTCCTCGTCCTGCAGCGCTTCGACTGGAATCCCGGCACCCTGCTGGCCGCCGCGGCCGGCAACAGCGGTGTGGGCGACGCCTACCTCCGCTCCGGTCTCCAGTTCGCGGGAGGCGCCAGCCCCCGCCTGGACATGATCACCTCGGAGCTGACGGTCGTCCTCGGCGGCGCCTGCCTCCCCCACATCACCATGCGCATGTACACCGCGGACAGCGCCCGCCAGGTACGCAGGTCACTGTCCTGGGCGGTGCCGTGCGTGGCCCTGTTCGTCCTCATCGTCAGCGTCGTCGGCTTCGGCGCCACGGCCCTGATCGGCCGCGACGCGATCGCGACGGCCGACCCGCAGGGCAACACCGCCTACCTGCTGGGCTCCCAGGCCGCCTTCGGCACCTCCGTCTCCACCGCCGAGACCCTGCTGTTCACCACCGTGACGACAGCGATCTTCCTCACGCTGCTCGCGTCCGTCGCCGGGATGATCCTGGCCTGCGCCAACTCCCTCGCCCACGACGTGTTCGCGCACAGCCGGCTCTTCCGCGGCCGCCGCCGCGACGACGAACTCTCCCCGCGCCGCGAGATGCTCCTCGCCCGCATCTCCGCGTTGGCGGTGGGGGCACCGGCCATCCTGCTCGCCACCCTCGTCCAGCATCACAGCCTTCAGCCCCTGGTCACCCTGTCCTTCTGCCTCGGTGCCTCCGCGATCGCGCCCGCGCTGGTCTACGGGCTCTTCTGGCGCCGCTACACCCGCGCCGGCCTCCTCGCCACCCTCATCGGCGGCACCCTCACCGTCCTCGTCCTCATGCCGGGCACCAACCTCGTCTCCGGCTCCCCCACCGCCGCGTTCCCGGACGCCGACTTCAACTGGTTCCCGTTCACCACGACCGGCATCGTGTCGATCCCGCTGGGGTTCGCCTACGGATGGCTCGGGACCGTGGCCTCGGGCCGCCGCAAGGCGGGAGAACAGCGAAAGCAGTACGAAGCGGTGGAGGGGTGGATTCTGGCGGGGGCGATACGGAGGGGAAGATAGAACCGGAGACCGGAAACCGCGCCACGGAGCGGTGGATACCGGGACCGCGTAGCGGTGGAAGCCGGGACCGCGTAGCGGTGGAAGGCCCCCCGCGTCCCCCCGCTCCGGGGGGAAAGACCTGATGCCACCTACTCCGCCGGGGCCCGCCCGGTGAGAGACTCAAGACTGCTCTGTACGTGCTCCATCTGCGCCCGCACGTGATCCCACCGCTCCCCGTACTCCCGCAACACCCGATCCGTCTCCCGGGCGATCCGCTCCTCACTGACCCGCGCCTCGGCGACCAGCTCCGCGCCCCGTGCCCCCGCGTCCTCCTGCCGGTGCCGGTCCCACTCCTTCACCTCCGCGAGGGCCCGCTCGGCCCGGGCGAGCGACTCCCCGGCGCGCGCCTCACGGTCGAGCAGCCCGGCCTCCGCCGCGGCCGCGCGCTCGCCGGCGGCCCGCTCGAACTCCGCCCACCGCGCGGCGTGCTCCGCCTCCTGCCCCGCGACCAGGACCTCCGCCCGCCGCCGCACCTCGCGCAGCGCCGTGAGCACCTCCCCCCGGTTCTCCTTGATCTCCCGCCGCGCGGAGACGCGCACCTCGTCGGCCTCGGCTCGCGCGTCGGCCAGCCGCCCGAGGGCCCACTCCTCCGCCTCGCCGCGCACCTCGTCGGCGTACGCCCGCACCGCCTCCCGTACGTCACACCCCACCGCCTCGGCCATCTCGGCCTCCGCCCGGGCCTCCCGCCGGGCCTCCTCCCGCAGGGTCTCGGCCTCCTCCTCGCCGAGCTCGAAGATCCGGCGCGCCCGCTCGCCGAGTTCCTCGTACGTCTGGGGGGCGAGCCGTGTCACGGCCTCCCGCAGCCCCTCCGCCTCGGCCTCCATGTCCTTCGCCAGCACGGTGAGCCGGGCGGCCCGCTCCCAGGCGGCGTCGCGGTCCCTGGAGAGCGCCGCGGCGTACACATCGACCTGTTCGGGACGGTAGCCACGCCCCCGTACGGCCACGAAGCCGTGCGGCGACACCCGTGTGCTGCTCATCCTTGGACCCCTCTCCGCCCGACCCACACGAAAAGACGATTTCGCGCACATCTTGATGGATCACGCGGAAGTGTTCATAACGCGACACTCCGCCCACCCATTCGGCCGGAACCGGTTCACAGGCATGTCATTCGAGGTCAGCGACGGCGATACGGACGAATGGATGAGGCGCCCGACCCGTGATCCGGGCCGAGCGCCTCATCCGTACCGCTGTGTCCTGTCCGTCCCGCAGTGCCACGGCAAGCCGCCGCCGGCGTCTGCCGGACGGCAATGGTCGGCCGGGCCCTAGAGCAGCCCGTCCCACATCTCCTCCAGCAGGACCGACCACCAGCTCTCCGGCGAGGCCAGGGCCGCCGGGTCGAGCGAGGCGAGCTGGGCCTGGAAGTCGACCGTCCAGCGGCCCGCCTGCTCCTGGTTGAGACCGAACCGCAGCCGCCACATCCGGCCGAGCAGCGCCAGACAGCGCGCGAACTCGGGCAGACCGGAGTTCACGAACTGCGGCGGCACCGGGGCACCCCCGGGACCGGCCTCCACCGGCACCGCGACGATGTTCGCCGTGCCGTACTGGACACAGATCGCCTTGCCGAAGTCGCTGCCCATGACGAGGTACGAGCCCGCGTCGTGGGACGCCGCCACCCCGCGCTCCTGCGCCAGTTCGGCGAGCGTGGGCACCGGACGGCCCGGCTGGGACTGCGCCCAGAAGAACGGGCCCATGTCGACCGGCAGCCCCGCCACGACCAGGGTGTGCGCCACGATCGGCGGCACACCCTGCCGCGACACGGCCGCGTGGTCGAACCGGAAGACCCCCGGCCCGAACGCCGCCGCCAGCTCCTGCGCGATCGCCTCCGGCGGGACCGGCGGCGCGGGCTGCACCGGCGGAATCGGCGCCCGCACCGGCGCCGGACGCGCCGGACCATCCGCGACCTGGTGCAACTCGCTGTGATGCGCGAGGAGTTGGTGCATGCCCTGCTGCCGGCTCGCGTGATCCGTGCCGTACGGCGCGATGCTCGTGATCCGCGCCTGCGGGAAGGTCTCCCTGATCATCCGCGCGCAGTACGCGCCCGGCAGCTCACAGGACTCCAACTCCGTGTGCAGCTCCAGCACTTGCTGCGGCGGTACGTTCATCGCGCGCAGCTCGTGCAGGATCTGCCACTCCGGGTGCGGCATACCCGGCGCGGACCGCCGGATGAGCTGCTGCTCGGACCCGTCCTGCGCCCGGTAGCGCAGCACGGCCTGGTAGCCGGGTCCGACGGTCGGCTGCCCCGTCTGCGGATACCCGTACGCCGGCTGCTGTCCCGGCACCGGCTGACCGGGCACGGGCCGGCCGGGCAGCGGCTGCGGGGCGCCCTGCGGCATCCCGGGAGCCTGCGGAGGCTGCGGCGCACCGGGGCCACCGGCCGGAGGGGCGAACATCGTCGCCGCGTGGTGCACCTCACCGGAGGGCGTGCCCACCGGAGCGCCGGGCGCACCCGGAGGCTGCGGCGCGCCCGGCCCGCCCACCGCGGGCCCGGCCAGCATCGTCGCGGCGTGGTGCGCCCCGCCCGGAGGAGGTGTGGCGCCCGGCGGGGCCGGCACACCGGGAGCGGCCTGCTGCCAGGGCGCGCCCGGAGCGCCGGGCGCACCCGGAGGCTGCGGCGCGCCGGGGCCGCCCACCGCGGGCCCCGCCAGCATCGTCGCGGCGTGGTGGACACCGCCCGGAGGCGGCGTGGCGCCGGGCGGCGTGGGTGCGCCGGGCACTCCCTCGGGCCCGTCCGGCCCGAGCTGCGAGACGAGTTGTGTGGGCACGTAGCCGCCCGCGGGCGCGCCCGGTCCGGGCGGCGGAGGCGTGGGCCGCGCTCCCGGCACACCCGGCGCGCTCGGCGGATGCGGAGTGCCCGCAGAGGCGCCGCGCGACGCACGGGGCGGCTGCGCCTTGCTGGTCGCGGCGTCGGCGATGTCACCCGCGTTCGGCGGCAGCGGCCGCGACGGCACCGCGGGCGGCGGCGTACCGGGGGCACCCGGAGCCGACGGAGCACCGGGCGGCGGAGTGCCCGGTCCCGCGCCGGGGCCCTGCGGATAACCGTAGGCCGAGGCGTCCGGCACACCGTGGCCCGACGAACCACCCGACGGCGCGGGCGGGTTCGGGCCTCCGGCGACGGGCGCCACCGTCGTGCGCGGGAGTCGGCTGCCCCCGGAGATCATGGCGGTCTGATCGTGCGCGGCCATCGGCGGCGGAGTGTGCGGGTCGTCGACACCCGTCAGCGGCGGGGCGAACACGGTCGCGGGCAGCGGTACGGAACGGTCGTCGCCGGGATCGGCGTTCGTGTCCGTTCCCGCCCACGGGGTCGCGTCGGCGGGGACGGCCGGCCTCATGTCCTGCCGGTCCGGGACCTCGTCGCCGGTCGCGGCGTCCGGCCACGGTGTGGCACCGCCGGGAACCGGAGCGGGGGAAGCGGAGCCCGGCGAGGGCGCACCCGGCGTGGTCGCCGGGGAAGCGGCGTGCACTCCCGGCGTGGCCGCGGCCGCGTGCTCCCCGGAGTCCACCGGCGCACCCGAAGGCGAACTCCCGCCCGCGGCGGCCCCGTTCGCGGAGCCGCCCGCCGAAGCGGCGGCGGGACGGGACCCGGCCCCGTCGGAGCCGGACGATCCCGACCCCGCACGCCGGTCCGGGATCCCCATCCTGTCCGCGGCCTCCTGCAGCCACTCCGGAGGACTCAGCAGGAACGACGTCTGGTTCAGATCGACCCGGGCCGGGGGCGCCGGCGCCGGTTCGGGGGCCCCGGCCGGCCCCCCGTACTCCTCCTCGTACCGGCGGATGACCTCACCCACCGGCAGCGCGGGCCACAGCGTGGCCTCCCCGCTGTCCCGCGCGATGACGAGCCGCTGCGCGCCCCCGTCGGAGCGCGGCCCCTCGGCACGGTCCTCCGCCCATACGACGAAACCGAGTTCGAACTCGCGCACTCGCACCTCACGGTGCTGGTACCCGGGAACGTCCCCGTTGATCCATTCTTCCGCGCGCTCCTGCGCCTGCGCGAAGGTCACCATCGCAACCTCACTCCCCCACCGAAGAGACGGGCACGGCGTGAGCGAAGCCGCCGTCCACCATCAGATTCGCCACCGTCTCCAGCTCCGGCGGATTGCCCGCGAGCCGCGACAGGAACTGGTCGAAGTCGTCACCGCACGGCAGCAGCAGCCGCTGCACCCGCTCGGCCGCCGGCCACTCGTCCTGGTCACGGGCGTCGTCGAACGCGCAGAACCAGACCGAACCGATCCGGTCGCCCTTCACCTTCACGGCCAGCAGGCCGCCCTGCACGAACCCGACACCCAGGTAGTCCTTGGTCAGATGGTCGCGCAGACACTTGTTGACGTACACCAGGTCGTTGACCGCTGCCTCGTCGCGCACGGTGAACAGCGGCTGGTCCACCAGCAGTCCGAGCTCCGCGTCGAGTGCGGCACCGACCGGAGCGCACCCGCCCGCGGCCTTCAGGAACGACCGGTAGGCGCCGGGCAGCCGGTAACCGAGGTCCTCCTCGACCGCCTGCACCTGCTGCTCGGTCACCGCGACCGAGGACTTCGGCAGACCGAAGTGCGCGGGCCGCGTCTCCTGCAACGGCCGCGTCCCCCGCTTGGAATGGTCGACGGCCGCGGTCGCGACACCGCCGTGGTGCCGCAGCAGCGCCTTCACCTCGACCGGCACCAACTCGAGCCGCCGCGTGCCCGCCACGTGGTGCCACGTCCAGCCGTGCGGAGTCGCCACCGAGGGGATCGTGTCCCACAGCTCGTGCCCGGACGCGGCGAGCGCGGCGTTCGCGGAGACGTAGTCCGTCAGCCTCAACTCGTCGACGCCGAAGCCCTCCGGGGGCTCGGCGATCTCCGCCGCGGCACGCGCGTAGAGCGAGAAGTCGGGATAGCCGCGCTCGTCGATCCGCACACCTCTGGGGTGGCGCGCTGCCCGGACCGGATCCGGGAAGTGCACGACTTGCCCGGCGTAGGCCGCGTTCGGCGGCGCGGCTTGTTGCCCGAGCCGACCTGTCGTCATGGCGGTTGCCCCCTGCGGCGTCTTCAGTAGCTGGATGGAGCGCGGATGTCGACAGCCTATTCGGTTGTACGACACGGGTCACCGGGCCTCCGGTTCCGTGACCAGCCGTCACCCCGCCGTGACCGTATGCCGAAGACCTGGCGTGTCGCGGCGCCCCAGCTACCGCTCCCGCCATGGCATTTGGCAGTCTGTCTCCGCACCGGGGGATGCACGGGAGGGAAAGACGATCATGAACGCGACGCATACGGGCACGTCCGGGGACCCCCGGGTCGGCTGGAGCAGCGCCGAAGCGCTGCACGCTCCCGCCCTGCTGTACCGCCGCGACGGCATACTTCCCACCGTCGCCGCCGCCCTCTCCGTCCGCGGCGCCACCCTCACCGGCACGGCCGCCCGCGGCGACCAGCCACCCGCCCTTCACCCGCTGGTCCAGGACTTCCTCGACACCCTCACGAACGCGCAGCGCGACCGCTTCACCGGCCGCTGCGCCGAGGCGATCCTGATCTCCCGGCAGATCGTCTCCGCCGACGCCGAACGCAGCAGGCGCGCCGGCCGCAAGCCGATGACCAACGGCGAGGCCCGCAAGGCCCTCAAGGGAGCCAAGCTCACCGCGCGCCGCATCCGCGAGGACGGCGACCCGCTGCACGGCAGCTTCGCCCCGCCCTGCCGCTCCTGCACGGCGCTCAGCGGCCACTTCGGCGTACGCATCGTCGACCCGGCCGCACCGGACGCCTGAACTCCCCCTCCCCCGCGAACGTACGTATGACGGCGTCCCGCGACGCCGATGTCCCATCCCTCGACGAACGAAGGGCAGATGCACTCCGAACGCTCCTCCTCCAGCCTCTTCTCCCCAGCCGGACAGGGGGGACCTCCGTCGCGCTTCCCCGAGCCGGTGGACGCCGCACTGCGCTCGGCGGGATGGCAGCCGGGACGCTGGGACATAAAGCAGGCCGAGTACTGGGCCGACGAGCTGCGCGGACACGCGTCGCCGGCCGGGCACCGGCACTCCGTGTTCCCGGCGGCGGTCGAGGCCTGGGCGGAGTTCGGGGGGCTGCGGGTCGGCGCCGCGGGGCCCGGGCGCCAGGTCGCCCCCGCCCTGCTGGATCTCGATCCGCTGCACGGGCTGCACATGGCCCGTACCCTCGGCGATCTCGGGCGGGCGCTCGACACCGAGGTCTGCCCGCTGGGCGAGGAACCCGACTCCCACGCGCTGCTCGCCATCGACGCCGAGGGCCGGGTCTACACCCTCGACCACACCGGCGACTGGTACCTGGGCCCCCACATCGACGCGGCCCTGACCACCCTCCTCACCGGCACAGCCCCACCCCGCCTGACCACGGCGTGACCCCGACCAGCCTGACCACGGCGTGACCCCGACCAGCCTTCTTCGCCCCCTCCGCCCCTACCCGTCCCATACCCGGGGCTCCGCCCCAGACCCCGCTCCTCAAACGCCGGAGGGGCTGAATCTCAGCCCAGACACGATGCACCGGCAGCCGGGATCCGGCGCGAGGGGCCGTGCCGGTACATCGATGCCCGTCGCCACCGACGGTCACATCTCCGTCCAACGGCGACGGGCTGATGCACCGGCACGGCCCCGACCCACCCACCG